>JAUXRP010000020.1 GCA_030681675.1 Candidatus Planktophila sp. | reverse complement strand
GATATTGCCAACCCCACTCATAATTCCTTGGCTAAGCAGAGCGGTTTTAATTTTCACATTTCGTTTCGCATATTTTCCTATTGTCATGGCTCTGTCGAATCCTGGGTCGAAGGGATCTAGTCCAATGTGGGCCACGGAGGTAGGGGTTCCATCGGCAAGTTCTTCCACAGAGAGCCAGCCAAAAGTGCGCTGGTCGTTAAAGACCAACTCTTTTTTCCGTGAGCCTTTAGAGATCTTAAATAAGGCCCGCACGTGCCTTGCCACTGGTCGATCTATTTGCGCAATGAGAAATTGACCACTCATTCCAAGATGAGCGACCAACACCTCTGGTCGATCCAGTTCAAACCAGAGAAATTTACCGCGTCGATTTACCCCAGTAATTCGCGCGCCTGCAACGGCCGAGATTGGCGAAAGAGAGGAATTCTTGCGAACTCTTGCGTGCAGCTCTTGAACCTCATTGATTCGGTATCCGCACACAAGGTGTGAAAGTCCCCGTCGGATAGTTTCAACCTCTGGCAATTCAGGCATAGAACCACCCTACTAGCCGGCAAATACTTCCTGCTCGGGGCTTTAGTATTTATTGAATAAATATCTACACACTGGCCACATGAGGGCCGTTGGTTCGTGCAGGTCTGTGATGCTATAAATCTAATTTGTTGGGCGATACAGAAGCAGAGCTTCGCGAATCTGAAATGGTTTTCGGCACGGCTCAGACCGTGAGTTCGTTCTCCTGGCGGAGTTTGAACGCGGTGGCGAACAACCGCTCAAGTGGCGCTACCAGAGCGAAGAAGAACAAACCCACGACCTCGGCGGCGAACCAGCCAAGAAACATAAATGCCTTCATCTGCCCCATGGCGACCAGGGTGGCGACCGAGATGCCTACAAACCCGACCGCCTCGTATGCGGCAATGCACACTTTCTGCTCATAAAACTCTCTGGGCTCTCCCATGGCTTTGCGCATTAAGCATGTCGCGCCCTAAAATTAGTACTGCTTCTTTGGAATATGCAGAATCGATAACTGGAGTACTGCGTTCAGCGAAATTTTCGAATCAACTTACCCATCACGCACTTCACGCTATTGATAATCATCTATTTGGATCGACTCTCCAAGAGTTAATTCTCAAAGCAGGAAGGCAAGCTGCCAGTCCTGAAATCAATGCAATTTTCCTTCAACAAATGGTTGATAAGTGTCCCAACTTTAGTCACGTTATTGTCGACTCCGTTCACAATCACGAAGTTGAATTCGAATTCGTTCTCGATTTAATTTTAGATGGCCTCGAATGAGTACGGAACACAGGAAAGTGAAACTTACTCAGGAGTTTCTGATTAGTGCTGTCCAAACTAAGTTCATTAGTATTTACTAAGAACACCACTCAATAAGATCTAAGTTGAGTGATGTGAAACTACTCGTTAGTTCTGGCGCTGGTGTTTAAGTAAAACCAACACCGAGTTTGCGTAGCATCGAAAATGGGTCTGTTTATTTGATACTGAACGCCCTACGAACAACGGAGATATTAATTCTCTTCTTCAATTCTGGATTTGAAGTTTCGAGAGTCACAACCGTTTTGCCCATGGCATTCGTAGTCGCAATCAGTCCGAGCTCAGCAGATGCTTGAAACTCCCGTTGCGCAGATTCAGTGAATGCTTGCGTGTGAGACTATTTAATCAGATAATCTGAATGCGGATCCCCATCTGCAATGCGCTCCCTGAGAAGATTATTCGCACAAAAGTAAAGTCATCTTCGTTGATCAATCTCAGAAGCGACGCGATCAAGTTCAGTCAACTGATCGTCCAGTTTCGTGGCAGTTTCTCTCGCCGTTTCGTCACCGAACACAGCGCGGAAGAGTCCAATTGTCGCCAGCGCAGTGGCTCCTCTTAACAAGATTAACATTTCTTGAAAATCACCGATCGACTGAGACGTATGTGCGACTGGATTCCGAGCATCGATTATCGCCCTTCCAGCCGACTCTGGATTCGGCAAATTAATACCTAACTCCTGAACTGTCTGCATCACAAAGTTTGTAACAGCTCCGAGAGCTGCAATACGGTTCCTCGGCAGTTTGCTTGAGACCAAAATTTTAAACCCTGACAAATCAGCTGCCGCTATGGCTGCCTGTCGTGCTGCGTGCCATTTAGAGTCCAATAAACCTGGTGAAGCAGGAATAAATTTACCTATTTTCGCTAGATCTGCAAGAATCACGCAGATATTGAGCATCTGATTCTGCAAAAAGCCAGTACCACCAGCTAACAAATCTGCGAGAAGAAGAGCGACGTTTCTGTGTTCTTGGCAAAAGGCAAACCACAAACCCCAATCCATCTGATCGGAGTATATGAGCGGAACTATCGCATTCAGATTTCTCTCTGTCCCCTTTTCTTGCAAATAAGTTGCGATGATTTCGCAAGGTTTGCCTTTAAATACAACATGCATAGCTTCAGCACCAATCGGGCGTTGCCAGCAGATCTCAAGAAGAGCTATTGTTGGTTGAGCGATTTCTGTTAGGAATCGTCCAATCGAGAATTGCTCTTTCGTTTTGAATGTCATCGTATGGCTATATCGCGTGGTGCTTTCAAGTCGAGAAATTGCTACAGACTTCGCAGGGTCAATGGTAATACATATATTGCCTGCAGAAAATTCTCGTCTTGAGATTTGCATGACGTTCTCCCCCCATACAGATTGACGCAAGGGTGTCAGCGCAGCACTTGTGATACTCCACAAATCACTAAATGCTTCATCTCTTGAATCTACGAGCACCCCCCGGACAAATTCATAACTCTCTAGCGTTAGTGCAACAATTCCATTTAAGTTAGTTTTTGTATTTGAGTTGCGCACATCGAGCAGAGATCCTCCAACTGAAGTATTCTCGAGGTGAAGCACTGGTAGCGTTAGCAGTGTTGGATTAAGAACTTCTCCAAATGGAACCTGATCTCTGTAAACGACAACTTCGAATTTGTCATTCACCAGAGAACCAACACCAACTGCTGAGAAACTCTTGTCTAAGCTTGTCCAAACCCCACCCAAATCCAGCTCACTTAGACTCATATACCAGACCCTTCGCTCATAGTAATTGTCAGAATACTCTGCAGGATTGGCAGCGAACTATGGGGCTGGCTTCTACTTGATCTCAAGCGGTCATTGCAACGACCTCGAATTTTGGTATTTGGAACCCACTGTTTTGATGGTGCTTGAAGATGATTGTTTGCAGTGTCTGCCTCGGCAACAGATACACCTAAACCAATTGACATTATGGTTAAAATTTGGATCGTTCAAGATTGAGAGATCCTTGCCTGCCTCGGAAGTTAAAATAACGGCCCATGGCAGAGCCAGTTTCGAAATTGATATTCAATTCTGCTGTACCGTCGTGATCGTTCATATCACTATCAGCCACTCCAGGCTTTATCTGATTTCTGTATGTATAAGTCAGGCGAGCAATGTCATGTCCTACTTTTCCCAAACCAGCTGTCATCGAATATGAAGTGGATGTCTTTGGCTCGCTAACCTGGAATCTAACTGCAATTCGATTCCAGGTTTGGTCTATCGAAATTTTTACTGGAAGAACTGTTCCTTGGTAGGTGGACTCTAGGGTTCCAACGTACTCCCCTTCAACAATTGGAGTATCGACCAACCCGAGTCTCCGCACGAACCTCCATCGCCAGGCTGCCTTGTCCATGAGAAGGTAAAGAATTCCAAAGGTAGTTGCCACAGTAGGTGCACTGAACCACCAAGCTTCTTTCACGTTTAGGTGTGAAAGAAGCCAATTAGCACCCATTGCGATTGTTACTGAAAGAAATGCGAGGGTGCCCAATGCTGCACTCATATTTCCCTCATCTTTGCTGTAGGCGTGCACGGCTACAGCATCCCATACATGGCACTAAGTGCATTTGCCGCCGTATATTGATTATGTTTTCCCGGATCGGTCTCGAAGAGTGTATGGATCTCATCACAGGAGACAAAATCAGAATGTAATTCTTCGGCAGTATGGCTAGAAAGCCACTTCATTATCCGCTGCACACGAATGCCGTCATCAGAAACGAAAAACTCATCAGGCACGTTATAGACAAGACATTCCAAAACATAACTCGAAGTTCCATCTTCCCTCATCCTTCCTTGGTCGACGGCAAAACGACGGAGTCTTTTTATTTGACGTACAGTTGGTTTGTAAACATCATTCGTCCTCTTATTCTTCGAATAACCATTTTGTATGTGCTCCTTTGGGTAATTAACTATCGTCCCACCAGTGAGTGGTGCAATGCGTATTCCTTCAGTAAACGTTGGTTCTCCCACAATTGGATATGAAGTGAACTTTCTAACCTGAATTGCAGGAATCACATCGGCGTCTACATAACCGTCTTCCTTCGGAACGTATAAGCACTTGTCTTTTGAACGAACTCTTCCAGAGCCATAATATGCAACAAGCGCTCGCTCGATTTTAGTTCGAAACGTCGCCGCTGTTTCTGTTGAATCCTGGTGTCTTGACTCATAAGTTGATTTTTCAACGGTAGTCAATTTCCTAAGGTCAGGGATAAAACTAGATTTAAGCATCACAACCACGTCAACGTCAGAATCCCCCCTTGTATTAGTGCTGTTGGCATATGACCCCTGTAGGAAAGTCCCCGTATCAAGAGAATCCAATTCAGTCGACCGATCCAGGGCACTTTTAACTGAATCATAAGTTTTAGTCGCTGTCGCATTAGACCCAGGAGTTGTCCATTGAGATAAGTCCTGTACAGATATTGCCATCTAATTCCTTCCTTTAAATAAATGATTGAATCCTAGTATCAGTAGTTCTCCCGAATATACGCATATGCATTATCAAACAGTGGTCCTGTTACAGGAAGTGCGTACTTTTGTAAGACCAATCGGATTTCACGACGTGCTGCCTTATCCCCTGGTTGACTCTCATTCCATCCGGCATAGGTGACTTGCTTGGCAATGGTGTCGATATCGCACACAAGGTCGGTGACAATCACAGGCGTATTAGCAGGTTTGTACTGTTCAACGATTTGCGTCAGCGCGCCAATATTGGGATCAAGAATATGTTCTGCTTCATCTAAACGCCCCTGTGCATCAAGACGTTCTGCAATGACGGCAGCACGTGCAACTTCCAGTGCTTTCTTCAAAAACTCAATCGAGTCTTCTGCGCGCATGATGGCTTGTCGGCGCAGCCGATCAATCGCATCTGCCAGTGATTGATAGACCGGATGTGGGTGTTCAGCTAGAAGTCGTTTGATCCGCCGATCAATCAACGTCATTACTTCATCAACGGTGACGGGATTTTCCAACAAGTCTCGCCTTGGATCTAAATCGAGTTCGCCTTGTTCTACAAGTTTGCGTATAGCTTCAATCGCATCGGGATCAACAACAACTTCTTCTAATCCAGTGCCGGCCACATGAACTTTAGTGATGTAGCCGTGAACAAGTGCCAAAGTTTTGGGACCCAGACGATGCCAAAGTAGTGCATTGGAAACACCAGTGGGTTTGATTGCCTCATAGATCTGAGCTAGCCACTTGTAATCTGCGCGATGGCGATCGAGAACTTCGTGGGGGTCAAGGAACTCCCAGAGTGTGATGACTGCCGTGAAATCTTTTGCAAGGGCGTCTCGGCTGTCGGATTCGTTCAAGCGTTGTAGCGCGCTTTGTAGTGCGATGAAGGAGTTATCTTTTCGATTGATTCCATCGAATCGGATAAGGGCGTGTGCGATGCGTCCTTCAAATTCAGTTGCCAAACCTTCGATATCAATTGGACGGGCTCCACCGGTATCCGGATCTGCCGCTTTAAGGGCCGCACCAATCTGATTGCCCAAACCAATGTAATCGACAATCAATCCGTGCGTTTTATCTTGGCCAGTAATTGGGTGGGTGAAGCGCCGATTAGTACGAGTAATGGCTTGAAAGAGTGTATGTCTGCGAAGGGGCTTATCCAGATATTGCACCTGTTCAATTGGGGCATCAAAACCGGTGAGTAGTTTGGCTGTAACAATAATAAATGCCAATGGATCAGCGGGGTCATTGAATCGGGCTTTAACGTGAGCTTCTTGCGCGCGATCAAGTGCGTATTCATACCAAGACTGCGGATCATCTTTACTAGTACCCACCGTCATAACAATGATAACTTCATGTGGCAGGGCTTGTTCCTTGATAAGGCGTTCTAACTCTGTTTTATAGGCAACAACAAGTTCACGGTCATAGGCCACAACTTGAGCTTTCATTCCCGTGGGCGCGATTTTTGCTTCGAAGTGATCCAAAATATCTTTGCAAACAGCAGCAATGCGATCGGGGTTGAGCAGGATTGTTTTCACGTGTGCGGCTTTGCCGGCCAGGAACTCGCGCTCTTCATCGGTAAGTTCTTCTTCATTGGCCATCTGGTCGAAGGCTTCATCAAGTGCCTGACGATCCAAATGGAAATCAACTAGCCGTGTCTCAACATGAACTGGTACTGAAGCCCCATCAACAATAGATCGTTCCATCGAATAGGTATTGAGAACATAACCTGGATCATTGACATCACCAAAGAGTTTGAATGTGTTGCGCTCCTTATCTGAAATCGGAGTACCCGTTAGTCCAAAGAAGCGAGCATTGGGTAGGGCCGTGCGCATGTCATCGGCAAGAGATCCCTCTTGAGTGCGGTGGGCTTCATCGACAAAGACAACAATGTTTTCGCGAGTATTTAACTCCCCCGCACCTTCGAAGCGAAAGATTGTAGTGAGCACGATTCCGCGACGATCCTCTTTCAAGATCGCACGCAAATCATCTTTACTCACCGCGGTTGTTACACGCGGCAGACCAGCAGTTTTGAACTGACGCTCGATTTGTTCAATCAAATCTAAGCGATCCAAAACCACAACAACGGTGGGACCACCGACATCTTCATTATTGAGCAACATCAAAGCAGCAAATGCCATGAGCAGTGATTTACCAGTGCCCTGGTAATGCCAGATCAGACCCTTTTGCCCACCAGAGAGCACCCGCTCGACAATGGCTTCGGCAGCTTCCACTTGCGGGTAGCGAGGAATCAACTTGCGCACTCCTCCACCGGGAACTTGCTCAAAGAGTGTGAAATCGCGAAGGATGCTCAGAATGCGCGCTGGCGTGAGAAGTAGATCAACGCTGCGATGCACACGAGCAAAACCATCCAGGTTGTATGGATCTTCTGTCGATCCCCACATCAACCACGATTCTGCCGGCTGTCCCACTGCGCCGTAATGGAGTTCTTTTCCCTCGGTTGCCACCGACAAAACATTGGATGAGAAGAATGATGGTCGCTCCACTTCATATACATTGGCAATATCACGCGCTGCATTCAGCCATGAGACCGAAGATTTCACTGGCGTCTTAGTTTCAATAACAACTAAAGGAATGCCGTTAATCCAGAGCACAATGTCGAAGCGACGAGAGTTGCCAGGAGTACCAAATACCACTTCATCAGAGACCACAAAGGAGTTATTCGACATCACATCAAAATCAATCAAACGAAGTGGTAGATATTCCTCACTGCCAACGAACTTGATTGTTGTATCTCCACGTAGCAACGTCGTCATTCGCTCATTTGCCGCAAGCAACCCATCTGTTACTGCTGACAAGATTGTCGAACGAACCCGCGGCAGAATCTCATCGATCTGCTCGGGAGCATCTCGAACATTTGGATTGAGAGTCTGGATCGCTTCGATTAACGATTCTTCACAAAACACATCTGTATCAATGCGCGGCAACTCATTGGCCGAAACATAAGTCCATCCCAGTTCAACAAGGCGCCCAATCAACCACGATTGGACTGTCGACGTTTCCGTGAAGCCCGTCATCACGCCACCTCGGGCAAGAAAATATCGTAGTCCGCTGCGAGGGATACCACTCCGTCAAGTAATGCATTTAGGACTCTTGCTCGAAATACAACAAATGCTTCAACTTCTTTGGAGAAGCAATCAATCACGCGAACTTGGTCGTCCAGTAAAGACGCCCGCTTTCGCTGCTCGGCAATATTGGGCAAGGTCACAACGAATGATTCGAGTTGGAGTTTCGTAATTGCCTGGCGAGTAGTACCTGAACCAGACAAGATATCCAAACTCACTTTCAAGTCCGACCTTCTAAGCAGATGCGCGAGAAACGAAGAGTCGAGAACGTTTATGTCAGGGCGAAGTATCGCAACATGTTGATTAACGCGAGCGGGAAGCACCGAATCCGGAACGCAACAAACGCGGTTCACGGAAGCGCCCGTAATATTAATAAGAACATCGCCACACTCGACAGTCACGCCATCCAGTAATCGTGCCTGCGAATCAGTTATCCGAGCCAACCCCTCCCATTGGAAGCGAAAGTCATATACGTTCTGCGAGCGAATGAGCGAAATACCCGCTTGCACATAGGCCGACTCTCCACCTCTAGGAGTGGCACCACTTCCAATCTTTTTCGTTAGGTCTCCCAAAGTGGATTCAGTCCAATCCAAGGTCGACGCAAGCAGGTCATCACGGAGCGCGACGAGCAGCTGCTTCGCCGCAGTCCTCTCGGCCCTCAAGTTCGCCAAATGGTTATCAAGATGTGCCATGAGATCCACAATCCGACGCTGGATGGGAAGGGGTGGAAGCAAGATTGGAAGAGAGGCAAGGTCCGAAGGTGCAGTTCTCGGCATGCGAGAGCCCGCACTCAAAGCGACAGCATGGTCGATTGCAGCATCACGGGATGCAACAAGGTAAAGGAAGCCAGGAGAGATCACATCTGTTCTTGCTCTGAGCACCAGAACCTCTGGCGAGCAAACTCCTGAAGAATGCGCATAAACCACCTTCTTGAGGTAAGGCCTGAGTCGTCCGAAAAGCACATCGTCTTGTTGAAACAGGATGACCATGCTTGAAACGTCAGCGGTGATACCACACTGATAAACGCGACCAACTTCTGGAGTGATGTGTTCCAAACCGATGTATATGGTGTCCGCATGCAGAGTTTTGGGATCCGCCTTCTGATTCACAAAGTCACAGCATGCACCCAGCGTCGCATTCATCCATTCATCATTCATGGTCCACCTCAAAGTCTGCGATACCGGCGGCAGTGAGACGTTCGAAAAGTGCGCGCTCGGATTCGATCCGAGCCGTTCGGGCTGTTTGGTACTCTGCTAGCGCAGTCGGCAAATCTGTTATATCTGCAGTGATGGTTTTCAAGTAGCGCCCAATGTTGAGATCGAAGTTATTGCCTTCGATTTCGGTGAGTGGAATCAGACGTACCTGTGTCCCACTATCGCCGTCTGGATCTTTCCCACTTGTGTAAGCGTTAAGGATCGTTGCAACATCGTCATCGCTCATCGAGTTCTGATTGCGGTTCTTAACGAATCGCGCTGACCCATCAATAAAAAGCACGTGCTTACGGCGTTTTTTTGGTTTGTCTGCTCGAAAGATTAAGAGGCATGCAGGAATGCTCGTTGAGTAGAAAAGATTCCCTGGAAGTCCGATAACGGCCTCAAGTCGATCATCTTTGATTAAACATTCACGAATTCTTGCTTCGGCTCCCCCGCGAAAGAGAACACCGTGTGGCATGACAACACCTACGCGACCGGTCTGCGGATTCATTGATGCAACCATGTGTTGTACCCAGGCAAAATCGCCGTTCTTTGCCGGTGGCACACCGCAGAAGGAGCGGGTATCAGCGGCCCACATCTCGGCACCCCAGTTTTGAAGACTAAACGGTGGGTTAGCAACGACAACATCAAAAGTGGAGATGCGACCATCACTTTCTCGCAATCCCGGTGATCGCAAGGTATCGCCACGAACAATTTTGAAATCTTCAATGTCATGAAGGAAAAGATTCATCCGCGCGATGGCACTGGTAGTTAGATTTACTTCTTGTCCATAGAGGCGAAGGGTTCGAGTATCGCCTCCATGATCTCGAACTGTATTGATAGTTTCTACGAGCATTCCGCCGCTGCCAGAAGCTGGATCATAGACACTCTCTCCGCTTTGTGGATCGAGAATGCGAATAAGTAGGCGCACAATCTGGCGTGGCGTGAAGAACTCTCCAGCCTTTTTGCCAGATTCATCGGCAAAGTTTTTCAACAAATATTCATAGCCTTGACCAAGGAGGTCATGGCTAACTTCATCAGGATTGAGTTTCATACCGTTAAAGGCATTGAGTAGATTGACTAAGGCAGTCTCGGGAAGCCGTTCCTTATTGCCCCAGGAAGCGTCACCGAAAATTCCAGCAAGACTTTCTGGATTAGCTTGCTCGATCTTGCCAAGAGCCTTGTTGATTTGAGCGCCCAGGTTTGCCGTCTTGGTGGTGACATCGCGCCAATGGGTACCGGCAGGGAGAGTGAACTTGTGATAGTCGGCTTCAACTAGAGGGTCGACCGAATCTCCGTAGTCGCCGAGTGCCTTGGCATGTTCCCAGTCCCAGGTGTCGGAGATCCATTTCCAGAAGAGAATAGGGAAGGTATAAGTTTTGAAATCGGCTGGATCGACTGGGCCTCGTAGGGCATTCGCCGCATCCCAAAGTCGGCGTTCTAAGTCTTCCAAACTTACTGACACTTATTGCCCACCTCGGTTTCGATTGTCTCCGCTGAGACTAGTGACAGGGACAGACATTTGGGGGCTGCCGACGCAGTTTTTCTCAGAATTTTTACGTGTGTGGCCCCGATTTTGGTCTCCGCAACGTTTTTTGGTTAACCAAAATGTCTGCCTTACTTGAACAATACCCATTGATGATGGCAAATTCTTGGACAACCCCACCAATCGTTAATGCAAGCCCTTCGAACCCTTTACCCGTACTGCCATTAAAACGTCGAAATCACCCGAGAAGCACACTATCTTGGGTATTAGATTTGGTGTTGGTTTTCCTTTGCTTTTTATGTCCTATCAACTGAACTTGGACCCCGAATGAATGTGTCAGAGAATGATTAAACCTGATTTAGTGTGGCCTGAAAGCGATCGTTGGTGTCAGTTGAGTCAGTTAAATCTAGCAATGCACATTTTCTAAACTAATCTCGATCTTCACCGGATCGGCCTGCGGCAGCAAGTGCACCTTCATGTGAATAACATAATTGAATTGACCAATTGGCATTCCCTTCTTCAAGTTTGTGGTGCTTCAAAGTGTAGGTACTAAAGAGATTCGCAAACTATTGGAAGTGACAAGCTTTCCAGTTGTCCTTTGACTTCTTGAAAGCGATTAGCAGAGACTGCCAGAACGAGCAATTTTCTTGCTCGACTTGCGCCAACATAGAAAACTCTTCGTTCTTCACTCGCAACGCCTGCCAGCCACGAAACCATGACTACTGATGCAGGAATTTTTAGTAAGACAGCGTCAAATTCCTGACCCTTTGAAGCATGAATAGTCGACCAAGCGAGTTTTGCCGTTACATCCCTGTCGGCATTCCTGCCACACCAATATCTCCAAAGCTCAGCGTTTGGCTTAGCAAACCTTCTTCCAAGAGCCCCTCTAATTGGAATAGGTAAATCTCTGAAAAATTCTTCCAAAATTCTACGAATTGAAACCCCAACTGAATCAGGACTATTCCAATTGATGATGTCACTAAGTATATCGGCGACCATTAGGCGGACCCAGAGTTCATTTTTTCCCAAGAGTTCTAATTTCTGTTTGGTGCTAAACGCATTTTGTTCGGATGTCCACTCAAATTGTTGGGTTACAAGCCTTTCGATTTTAACCAATGCCTCACGGCGGATAACTGCGCTCCCGCTAGTAATCAGAATCGAGAGACTCTTTAACATTTCCAACATGTTCCCGTCTCCCCTAGGAGGACTCTTCCCACCACCACCGAGCGAGGAAGCGTCGCTTCTCCTATGAGCTAAAGAAATACGTTGATCAAACGGTACTCCCCAAGAATCGGCTAATGAAAGAAACCTAGATCTAATCTCTTCGTCTGTTCCTCCAAGCAAGTAGATCGATGAGCAATTTCCTATTCTATCGATTTGTCCCGAAATCATCACAGTTGCTGGCTCGAATCTTAGGTTTTGAACAAATTCACATATCACTGGAGAAGATCTGAAGTTCGTTGTCAATGTGACGACGTCTATATTAGCAATCGTAGCTCGATAATTCGCGTACGCTTCGGATTCAACTTGACGAAATGCGAAGATGGATTGATCGGGATCTGCGACAACTGTAATTCGAATTCCAGCATTGGTTAGAATTTCAAGAAATTCATGTTCAAGCGTTGCGCAATCTTGAAACTCATCAACGATTATGTGTGAGAAGCGTTTCACTAAACTTGTCAAAACGGCGTTCCCGCGCTCGCTCCGTAGAATCACAAGAGCCTTCCATCTTGCTGAATCACTGTCGTAAATTCCGCTTGCATTGAAGGCTCTAATCTTATCCGTTCCCGACTGGATTAGAGTTTGAAGTTGCCGGTCATTCTCCAAAGATTCAAATAATTGTCTTTCTTCTCTTTTCAAGCCTTCTACTAGAAGGCTTATAGTGCCTCCGCTTTCGTGAGAAAAATTGGAGAGAGAAATTGATTTCCAAGATCGATTAATCGAGACTTGATTCATGGTAGCGGGTAATTCATCCCAAGATTGATAATACGTAGGGGACTTCCCTAAGGCGCTTCCTACAGAAGGCGTGACAATGTATCGATGGAGAAAAGTGTCGAAAGTACCGATAAAGTGTGGAGAACGAAGCAGGTCGACTCGATCTCTGCATCGACTTCTCGCCTCATCGACAGCCGCATTTGTGAATGAAAGAAGAGCTACAGCGCGATTCGATTCAACAGCGTGATCCTTGAAACGTTGGATAATTGTTCGTGTTTTGCCGGCTCCAGGACAAGCTTCAATTAAACGGATATTTGGATCTAACGCTGCTCTTTGTTCAGGTGTTAGATCAGAATCATTCGTCATCAACTCCGCCATCCAGTAGAAGAGTGATTTCCATAAGTCGGTGATTTCATCTCTCTATTAGGACTGCCTTAATCGCCTGGTCGAGGTACCGAGGCACTTCAAAAATTCCATTCGGCTGCGCTTCTAGAGCGCTAGCCACGAGTTGTGAGAAGTCGCCCTTGCTTATATCAAGTTGATCATTTCTCATAGCATCACGAAAACAACGAGCTCGAAACTCACTATTTCCTCCAGTTGCATCGATTACTTCTTGCCACTTGGTCGCCGACCTGGGGTGGATTTCCAAATACGCAGCCCGAAGAAGAGAATCATTACTCTCTAAACCGAATAGATCAGCCTCAAGTGTGTATTCGCCGACAAATACATTGAGAATTCCGGCATCCACAGCTTCGACATAAAGATTCTCATATTCGGTTTTACGATCTTGACCTGGCACAGAATTGCCATTCTTATCTCCATCTGTGATCACAACGACTTTATCTACGAGACAAAATTCACCACCAAGAAGTAATTTTAAGTATGGCTTGAAGTCAACGCCATCAATTGCAATGATTGATGTACTCTCAATTTGCTGGACTGCGTTCTTGTCAGTATTAAGTACCACATGTTTGGCAAGAGACAACAATGTTATAGAGTCGGAGATTCCTTCTACTAAAAACACTTGACGAGCAAAGACAAGAGATGCTCGCGTAACATTGAGATAGCGATCAATCTTCCTTTGCTCTACATCATTAAGCCCGGCCCTGCTCAGTGCGCGAGTTTTTGTCCACCATATGTCCGTGTTGTTCGAGTGCTGACGAGAAACGGCCACAATATTTTGCGTAGACACTGAACTCGCAAGGTTTGGAGAGTGTGTTGATACAATTACTTGAATACGACCCGATGGTTCATGTGTTGTTCGTGTTGATTTCTGACTCTCTCTTGCTCTATCGCGCAAATACGCGAGGAGTACCGATTGCAATTGAGGATGAAGGTGCGCTTCCGGTTCTTCGACTAGGAGGAGTGTCAAATCATATTTACGAGCTTTCTCTAGTTGCAGTACAACCATGGAGATAAATAGCAGATTGGCAAGACCAAGACCGCTCGCTCCAAGTTCAGATTGTTGAATTCCATTCTCTGACAATGTGACTCGAAGTAGTCCAGCTAATCTTCTTAGTTCCTGGGTTCGGCTTCCAACATGTATTTCGTGGCCTCGAGCAGGGTGTGTTAGTTTCTGGAATTCATTCTGCGTTGCTTCTTTAACTTTTAACGACAAAGAAAGCTCCGCTACTCTCTTAACTATATCGTTTGCGTCTGATTCAAACTGTTCAGTATTGTTGTCGGAAAGAACACGGAGGATTTCCGCAAGTCGAATTCCATCACTTGAACCAAGCTCTCTGACGGCATCACGAAGCGGTGGTAAATAGACGTGTGCAACAAGCTCGCGACTCTCGGGTTCTGCATCGGGAAGTTCGTTCTCGCCAACCGTGAAATGTGCTCGAGATGAACGGGAGTGCATACCTGAAGTTTTGAAAGTCAAATTATAAACAAGGTTACCGTGACCATCTACGAGTTGTGGCATAAATACGGCCTTTTCCATATCCGTCAAACCGTGATAAGTATTTGAAATCTTGACGATTGACTCAGCCGGCAAGTTGTAGGTTCGATCTCGATCTTGGTCGAACCAAATAGAAGGGCGTTCTGAGGTGGATAAAGTCGAAAGTCTAATTGCATCGATGACATTAGATTTTCCCGAACCGTTTTCGCCAACAAGAACAGTTAGATCACCAGTAAACTCAACCACCGTGTCTAAGCAGGATCTAAAATTAACGAGTTTCAATTCAGCCAGATACATGGAGGAATCCTCGCATAAGGTATCGAATTTTGGAACAAACGAAGTACTCCAAAGTGTTTTGAACTAACCCTTTCGTATTTTCGGAGAACTCGACGTTCTCGTGGACTGTCTAAAGCTGAGTATTTTGTGATCGAGCGACACGCATTCACCGGTATGTGACTTATTTCAGTTTTGCAGTAGCGTTTTGCTAATAGAGTTTGTCGATTTTCAAGAAAATAACTAAAAGGCGCTTTTCTATTGATTCGCCTAAACTGCGGCAAGTCGTCGCTAGAAGGAGTTACAGTGGACGCTAACAAGCGACTTGGAGATTTTTTTGCAGATGTTTTTGAGCGTATTGAGAAAGAAGTGTTGAACGATATCGTAAGAGGATCGGTTAGCGAAGAAAACACCATAACCGGGCGATTACTATCGGCCGCTCAAAGTCACATAAATAATTTCGCTTCAAACCAACCTAAGACGGAGTCAGGTCTAAACATTCAGGCAAATCATTTTTCCTCCAGTGGGCGCGGTTCGCAAGAAACATTAACGGGGGCAGATGGGGCTATCTTCCTAGACATAAGTATCGGTACAACCTTGGTTCAGAAATTTTACCTGTTCCAAGCAAAGAGAACGTTGAAATCTAACCGAATAGACGACCACGCTCGCAAGCAAAGAGACAAAATGTTGAAGCGCACTTCGGACAGTTTCTTTCTTTTCTATTCAAGGAATAGTTTTGATTTCGTTTCGGCTTTCATGGTTAACGTAGGCGATAAACCTGCAAATTTGCCTTCCAAAACATATACAGAATTCCACCAAGATTTTTTCAATTGTTTTATCGGGGATCAGACATCAAAATTTCCGTTCCCCATATCTAATATTTGGATGATTCATACACTGAAACTTGACAAGCCATGGGTCAACCATTTTCTCAAAATTGAGATTACCGATTAAGCTAAGAAATAATTTCTACCTCTGCAATTAGAGATTCTAAAAACTTTCGCGCAAATGATTGATTAGGAGGCTATCGTGCGTCCGACCGCATCAGTAGTCTGATCAACATCTAATTGGGAACACTTTGCAAACCATTCGCGTGCCTCTTTTGTACGACCAGCGACATGGAGAGCATCGGCATAAGCGTAACGAAGTCGGATTGCCCAGTCTTCACTCTCGTTCGAAAGTTCTTTGCACGTCAATGTCACAACTGCTGCATCGAGTTCGCCCAAATCACGGCGGGCACCAGCAGCAACGATTCGCATTTCGATTTCTTCTGCCTTCGCTAAACGTTTTACTTCAGGAGATCCAGCGAGTGCAAGTGCTCTAAGTGGATTCCCTAATCCGCGTTCGCAGTCGGCCATTACTGGCCACATTGTTACGTCTCCTGAGATTCGATTTGCAGCACGTAATTCTTTTAAAGCAATCTCGTAAAAACCTGCACGATATGCGGCATAACCCGCAGATTCACGAACAACTGCTAAACGTCCGGCATGATGGGCGGCGGCGACTCCATGTTTGTGTGCAAGAAGTGGATCACTATCGGCGTAGAGCGCTAAGCACTCTAAATGTCGCGCAACAACTTTTGCATTCTCGGCCGAGAGAGATAGAAGTTCAGCACGCAGAGATTTATCGAGCTCTTCCCCTGTAATTTCTTCAGGGATATCGGGTTCGAAAATTCGCGGACGCAATCTGGATTGATCTCGATCCATTGGTGCAGGTCGCGTACCGCGCGGGTCAGAGCCGTCGCGTGTTTGACGTGGAGCACCTGGACGCGATGTCGATCCACCACGTGCCGGTAAATCCTCACGGCGACGTTGGGAATTAGGTCCAGATGGTTTTCTATCGCCACTTGATGGGTGGGAAGATGATGGACGACCAGAAGCAGAACGTGGATTAGAGGGACGATCAGATGGTGGACGTGAGTTTCTACGCTCTTCCATTTAGAACTCCTCTTTTTAATTTTTGATTAATTTATTTAATAGTAAATGTCTTCATTGCCAAGATTACTTCACGGGAAATAAAAAAGGGGCGCTCGTTAAAGCGCCCCTTTTTATAAAAGAAGTCCGGCGACGTTCTACTCTCCCACAAGGTCACCCTTGCAGTACCATCGACGCTGAGAGGCTTAACTTCCGGGTTCG
>JAUXRP010000019.1 GCA_030681675.1 Candidatus Planktophila sp. | reverse complement strand
CGTCAGATTTTCCGTAAAATCACATTGCCACTGCTTTTGCAAATTCTCTCTCCGCTATTAATTGCCTCTTTTGCATTCAATTTCAACAACTTCAATTTGATTTTCCTACTTACTGGTGGTGGACCACGCAACGAACTTGATGGTGAAATTGCCGGTGCTACAGATATTTTGATCAGCTACACGTACAAGATTGCCTTTGGGTCAAGTACTCAAGATCTTGGATTGGCAAGTGCAATCTCGTTAATCATCTTTATCCTAGTCGCTTCGATTTCGCTTTATGGTCTACGAAAGTCTAAAGTTTTGGAGAGCTTCTCATGAAAAAATGGTTACAGCAGGATTCATGGCGTCATCTCATTGGAATTTCGATTAGCTTATTTGCACTCTTTCCACTTTATTTAGTTGTCATTTCTTCATTTGCCTCATCAGGAAGTTTACAGCTGACTTCATTTGTTCCCAAAGAAATCTCATTTAAGAATTATCAACTCCTCTTTAATAATCCCGCCATTCCATATTTAACATGGGCAAAGAACTCGTTAGTGATTGCCGGATCAGTGGCGGTGTTATCAGTGATCATCGGCTCGGCCTCAGCATTTGCTTTTAGCCGATTAGCTTTTAAGGGTCGCAAAACGGGAATTCAATTATTACTACTTGTCCAGATGTTTCCAGCAATTCTTGCCATCTCAGCCGTATATGTCATTATGGAACGCGTCTATAAGTTTGCTCCAGCAATTGGTCTAGGAACTCAGCCAGGCCTGCTTTTGGTGTATTTAGGTGGTGCAATGGGTGTAAATATCTGGTTGCTCAAAGGTTTTGTTGATTCAATTCCAGCTGAGCTGGATGAGGCGGCAAAAATTGATGGAGCATCGGCTGTGCAGACATTTTGGTTAATTTTTGTTCCACTTGCTGCGCCAGTTCTTGCAGTTGTAGCCCTTTTAAGCTTCATTGGAACCTTTAATGAGTTTATTTTAGCAAGGTTATTCTTAGTAGATATGGAAAATCGAACTATTGCAGTTGGACTACAACAGTTCATTGGGGGACAGTATTCACAAAACTGGGGACCATTTGCCGCAGGTTCAATTCTGGCATCGATTCCGATTGTTATCATCTTCTTATCCCTTCAAAAATATATAGTTAGTGGTCTCACTGCAGGTTCGGTCAAGGGATAGCATTGAAGAATAAAGGCTTTGTCGTTGCCACAATTTCTCTGCTTTTGCTGATCAGCACAACTTCTTTTGCCGCAGATCCAACCATAGAGACACCGAAAGTTGGATTGACTAAAGATCTTATCTACTTCGTCTTCCCCGATCGATATCTCGACGGCGATCCAAGCAATAACTACGCACCGGGCTTTAACCCCAAAGACACAGCATTCTTTCACGGCGGAGATTTAAAGGGATTAACCGGGACATGCACGTCAGGTGATAATGGATTGGCCAGAATAAAAAAATTGGGTTTTACGGCCGTTTGGCTCACCCCGCTAGTCGTGCAAGCAAAGGCAACGCCGTATAGCGCTGGATATCATGGATATTGGGGTGTTGATTTTCTCAATGTTGATCCGCATTTAGGAACTAGGGCCGATCTTTTGGCATTTGTCGCATGTGCAAAGACTCTCAACTTAAAAGTAATTCTCGATATCGTAACTAACCACACCGCCGACGTAATTAAGTACAACGATCGCACCGCCTACATTCCAGAAGATTCGATAAATCTTAAAAATCCGAGCTGGCTCAACGACTTAAGTAATTATCACAATGTGGGCGTGATGGGTAATTGCTGGAGTGAAGGACCGTGTATTCAATTTGGAGATTTCTTTGGTTTAGATGATATCGCTACCGAAAAAGAGGTTGTTTATAAGGGTTGGGCCGAGGTTTATGGGCAATGGATTAAGGATTTTGGGCTATCAGGTTTTCGCGTAGATACTGCGCGTCACGTAGATGAGCAGTTCTTTAAAAACTGGAGCCCTCTCATTAATACCGAAGCCAAGAGCGTTGGAATAAATGATTTTACAGTCTTCGGCGAAGTTTATGATGTAAATCCAATAAATTTAATGAACTTTGTGCGCCGAAATAAGATTCAAACGGTCCTAGATTTTCCATTTCAACGAACAGCAACTGAGTTTGCATCGGGATACTCAGATGCCAGTGTTGTTGAAGGTCTATTTGAATATGATGATTTATATACTAGTGCAACCTCTGATGCCAGTAACCTCGTCACTTTTCTGGGTAACCACGATATGGGTAGAGCAGGAAAACTTATCGAGTCGGCCCGTATAAATAGTCCAAGCGAGCTTCTCCCACGGACTCTTCTGGCGCATGCATTGATGTATTTAACTCGTGGAATTCCAACGGTTTATTATGGAGATGAAGTTGGAATGTCTGGTTCGGGTAACGGTACTGATCAACTTGCACGTCAAGATATGTTCTCAACTAAAGTAACGATGTGGAAAACCGAGCCGCGTATAGGTTCAAATCCAATCGCTTCAGGTAACTCATTTTCAATTACTGATACCCATCCCATTGCCAAATACCTCAAAACCTTAGCGAGTCTACGTGCGAAAAATCCCGCTCTTGCAAATGCCCAGATGCAGGTAAGAGTTGCAAAGGATTCCCTATTTGTGGTTTCCAAGAAAAATGGGAAGGAAAACCGCGAATACATCGTGGCCTTTAATAATTCAACTAAAGCTATCAAAGCGAGCGTTTATACTGCAACGTCGACGGGTGGGTGGAAAACTATTTTGGGAACTTCCAAAGCGGTTGCAGCTAAGGAAAAAATTACCTTTACTGTACCTGCGCTTTCTACAGTTGTTTTAAGGGCCAATAAGAAGATAGACAAAATCCAAGTTAAAATTGGAAAGATTTCATCAAAGTTGGACTACCTGTCCGGCTACTATGAAACTAAAGCAACAATGGCAAGCCGAGATCTATTGAAGGTGAGCTTTTATGCACGAAGTTCAGTTCACCCTTCTTGGGTTTTGCTCGGTACGGACTTAAACGCTCCTTATAGTATTTTTATAGATCCTCTAGATTTTCCAAGTGAGGATTTAGAAATTCGAGCAAGTGTTACTAATTCGAAAGGGGTTGTATATGAGTTACCTCATGCCACGGTCAGCATTACCGCACCATGATGGAAGTCAACTGTATGTCAGTAATGCCGCCCCTACGATTGGCGAAACAGTAACTCTTCGAATACGCGTTCCACACACTTACACCTTTGAAAAGGCATTTATCCGCTTGTATCATGACGGTGAGCCACGAAGTTTTGAATTAAAGCCAGGCAAAAAAAGTGATGTTGAAACGTGGTGGTCTGTAAAAGTGGCGATTGAGAATTTGTCCACGCTTTATCGCTTTGTTTTTGTCGCCGAAGGTAAGTATGACTGGTTAAATGCTGCCGGGTTATTTGACCACGATGTTCACTCGAATAATGATTTTCAGATTGTCGCAGTACCTGCATATCCGCAGTGGATAAAATCATCGGTTTTCTATCAGATATTCCCTGATCGTTTTGCAAAATCTGAGGATAAGCGAGATATTCCTGACTGGGCATTCCCCAGGGATTGGAACGAGTTGCCTCGCGGTCGAAGTAAATACACCGGTCGCGAATTGTATGGAGGAGATTTAAAGGGTGTAGAACAACACTTAGATCACGTGAGCGAATTAGGTGTCAATGGAATTTACTTTACGCCATTTTTCCCAGCACGCTCTAATCATCGCTATGACGCAAGTAGTTTTGATAAAGTAGATCCTTTGTTAGGTGGCAACAAAGCAATGTTTTCTCTGGTCGCTGCCGCCAGAAAGCGAAAGATTCGATTATTAGGTGATTTAACATCTAATCATTGCGGTGCAGGTCACCCTTGGTTAGCCAAAGCGCTTAAAGACAAGAAGTCAAAGGAGCGCGGTTACTTTTATTGGGATAAGTCGGTCGACCATGGCTACGTCGGCTGGTGGGATCTAGCTTCGTTACCTAAATTGAACTTCCACTCGCAGGCGCTTCGTAGGGCCATGTATTCAGGTAAGAATTCAATCGTAAAGAAGTGGCTCTCTCCAAAATTTGGAATGGCTGGCTGGCGAATAGATGTAGGCAACATGACGGGCAGGCTAGGTGCCGATGATATGCACGATGAAGTTATGCATGGAATACGCAAAGCGATGGATGAGGTGAAGCCCGATGCCTGGCTAGTTGCAGAGAACGGTGACTTTGTTGCAAGTGATCTCAATGGCTTAGGCTGGCATGGCGCGATGAATTATCAAGGCTTTATGCGTCCAGTCTGGAACTGGCTCAATAAGAACGCAACAATTGGTGGCGGTTTTCAAGGACTTCCATTTTCCATGCCAAAGATTAATGGACATCAGTTGGTCGAAAGCATGAGTGCATTTAACGCTGCGATTCCTTGGAGATCCCTCGTTGCAAGTATGGTCTTACTTGATTCTCACGATACAGCTCGTATGCGCACTGTCGTTCTCGGAGATAGAGCCTCGCATCTTTCGGCGATGGCAATGATGCTTACTTATCCCGGAACCCCTTCGATTTTTGCAGGGGATGAAATTGGTCTTGAAGGGGCTTGGGGAGAAGACTCTCGTAGAACTATTAATTGGGATGATACTTCACAGTGGGACCTCGAGTTTTTTGAAGAGATTAAGAAGCTAGTTGAACTCCGTAGAAGCCGAGATTCTCTCATCAATGGGGGATTACGCTGGCTGGCAGTTGAGGCGGATTACGTTGCTTATCTTCGCGAATCTACAAAAGAGTCGCTACTGGTATTTATTTCTCGTAAGGGCGTCAAAACAACTCTGAATCTAGTCCCGTATGGGTATGTATTTAAAGAGAGGCTCTTTGGGCAAGAGGCAACAGGTGCAACGGCACTAATCAACTCTACGGATGCGGTTCAATGCATCTGGGTTGTTGAGTCAAGCCAAAAACGCAATGGTTGATCTAAGTACTTAGCCCACGATCTTTCATTGTGCCCACTTCGTTTGTACACCTTGCTTACGTAATTATGGTGCTGATATCCGAGTTCGTACATTAAGCGATCGGCGAAAAGCTGAAACGGTGCGTACTCGGCATCTAATCCCTTAGTACCGTGACTCATCCATACTTTATAAGGCCCTGGTTTTGGAAGGGATTGAATAGTTTTTTCAACGAGTGGATTGGCGCCAAACGGCCAGTGCGGAGAAAGTGCAAGAGCAGTTGCGAAGCGATTTGGGAATTGGGTGAGTGCATAAAGAGTTGCCAGTGCGCCCATGCTCGAACCAATCATCGCGGTTTGTTCGGGATTTACTCCAGGGGCAATGGCTGGAGCATACTCATCAAAAATCTTTCTTAAGTATGTATCGCCATGAAGAACCGAAGGATCAAAGATTTTCGCAAAATCTTTATGAACTGCTAACCCATCACGAAAGAATTTTTCCGGCACTAAATCTTTACCTCGACCCCAGGGATTCTCCTTCGACTCGCTATGCCAAATACCGATAATGGCTGGGGGAGTAATTCCGAGAGTTTCACTCACGCGAATTGCCGCTTGCGTCATCTGCCATGTTTGACCACGATGTGTAGAAGTGTGACCGTCAAAAACATTCTGTCCATCATGAGCAATTAATAGGTGGGTTGCAGGTGCTTTAGGCAGCCAGTAATCAACGATTCGACCATCGAAATCCACTCGCTTTATATCACCCGTGACTCCGCGAATTTGGAAGCGCTTAATCTCTTTCATACTGGTTAAATCTACCTATGTCAGCGAATCACTCGAGCCTCTCATTGGCAATCCAACGAGTTAACAGAGCGACAGTTAGTAAGGCAATTGCGCTCACCAGGTAGACGTTATTTGCTGCAATCACAAAGCCTTCGCGAGTGGCTTAGATACATAATCAAGAATCCAAATGAGAAAACGCAAAGTCCAACTGAGGCCAACCAGCGATTCCAAGAATCGAGCTCTGTGTCGCAATTACTCCTCCCACTATCGGACCAAGCAAACTCGACGAACCGAAAACCGCCACAAAAATAAGTATGTGACGCGCTCTTTCACGCGGCAGAAATAACCGATCCAAGAAGAAAGAGCACTAGAACTGCAAAAAATAGCGGGCGTCGTCCAAAGCCATTATGAATTAGTTAGTTGCTTGCGCCACAGTTGGAAGTTCTTTACGAGGATTTGGACAACACTCTGCGCTGCAGTAATTGATCCGAGCCCCAATCGATGAGAGTTCTTGTCCTTCATTCTGAGTTTGTCGCTCTTGAATTAAATCGACGATCCCTGCTACAAATTCCATAGAGCTTCCCGGAGTGGCTACCCTAAAGAATCGAATCCCCAACTCGTCGGCTATCGCCTTTGCTTCATGGTCTAAGTCCCAGATGACTTCAACATGATCGCTTATGAATCCAATCGGAACAACAATGGCCGTTGAAGTTCCGGACTTAGCTACCTCGCGTAAGGCATCTCCAATGTCGGGCTCCAGCCACGGAGTATGTGGGGCACCACTTCGAGATTGATAGACCAAGGACCATTGCGGTACTTCGCCCGCAAATTGAGTAGCCACCGATGCGAGAATGGACGTGATGGCGGCATTGTGTTGCGCCACATAAGCAGAGTTGTTGGGTGCATCCCGTAGATTTGCAGGTCCAGATGTTTCTGCCATGGAGATAGGAATGGAGTGAGTTGTAAAGAAAATGTGAGTATCAGTTGTTGTGGTTCCATCATTTTTTAGCGTTTCCAGAACTTCGGTCAACCCTCTCGCAAACGGTGTGATAAATCCTGGGTGATCAAAATATTGGCGAACTTTGTCAATTGTTAAAATCCCCTGCAGCTCAGTTTCGATGAGCGCTTGTGCCAAGTTCTCGCGGTACTGGCGGCAGCCCGAGTAGGAAGAGTAAGCACTGCTTACGAAGGAGAGAACTCTGCGGTGGCCATCGGCCTTCATTTGCTCAAGGGCTTCGGTTATGAAGGGATGCGAATTTCGATTTCCCCAATAGATAGGAGTTTCGATTCCGCGTTTAGTAAATTCCGCCCGCAGAGACTCTAAAAGACTACGGTTTTGTTCATTTATTGGGCTCACTCCGCCCAAGGCTAAATAGTGATGTGCTACTTCCTCTAATCGCTCTCTGGGAATTCCCCGTCCTGCAGTTACTCGCTCTAAAAAAGGCATAACCTCCGCTGGAGATTCTGGTCCACCGAATGTTGTGAGAAGGATTGCGTCGTAATTCACGAAATTAAATCTCCAATTTCAGCCGGTTCAATTTTGCGTCCAGTGTAGAAAGGTATCTCTTCCCTAACATGCAACCGGGCTTTTGTTGAACGTAAATCACGCATGAGGTCGACAATCTCTTGAAGCTCATTTGATTCAAGAGCTAAAACCCACTCATAGTCTCCAAGTGCAAAGGAGGCAACTGTGTTACTTAGAACTCCAGTGAAATCACGACCGGCCATTCCATGTTCAACCAAAAGCGCTCGGCGTTCTTCATCGGGCAGCAAATACCATTCATATGATCGAACAAAGGGATACACACAGAGCCAATCTTTAGCGCCAGCTCCAGTCATAAAAGCAGGGACGTGGCCCTTATTGAATTCGGCTGGGCGATGCAGTGCCATCGCGGCCCACACAACCTCAAGGGATTTGCCAAGAGTAGAACGCCTTATTTCACGCAAGACTTCTTGTATCTGTTCGGCGCGCGGAGCATGAAACCAGAACATAAGATCTGCGTTGGCGCGCATTCCAGAGACATCGTAAATGCCGCGCAGTTGGACATCGTCAATTTCTGCTTCGGCAAGGATTTTAAGTAGTTCATTAATGCAGTTCTCTGGCTGGTCTGTTAGCTCAGTGCGACGAAATACTGTCCACGATGTGAATCGGATCGTCTCATTAATCTCTTTAGCTAAGGTTTTTCCACTGTTCTGTGTCATTAGGGCATTATGCCAGCCAATAGGTGGTGAGGGCATTCTCAATCGGATTACCTATCTTTGATTGAATATGAAAGACTCTTCGATAGTAGTTTGAATCTCAAATTTTGGGCCAAGTTGGAGGCGAATTGATAATTCACCAATCAAATGCACAATCTCAAGAACGCCCATCGGTTGCAGTGATAGGTGGTGGCGTCAGCGGATTAATATGCGCCCGACGACTAAGTCATCAAGGTGTCAATGTTACACTCTTTGAAGCTGAGCCATCACTTGGCGGTGCGATACGAACAAAGTTTTTTGCAGGACATCACATCGACTTGGGAGCAGAGGCAGTTCATATTTCGGCTCCGGGGATGAAGGAGCTTATAAGTGAGTTGGGATTAAGTGAGAAACTCATTAGTTCCAATCAAGGTAGCTCTTGGCTCTGGACGCGACGCGGATTGCGCCGCCTTCCCACAGGCGTTGGTCCATCAGGTCCACGCAGACTGCGCCCGGTCCTTACTTCTGGCGTAATGTCCATGCGGGGATTAATCAGAGCCGGGCTTGAGCCTTTGATACCGCGGCGCGCTCTTGTTGGCGATATCGGGGTAGGTGTGTATGTAAGCCAACGTTTTGGGCGCCAAGTTGTGGAACGTTTTGTCGATCCTATTCTTGGAAGTCTGCATGCCGGCAACGTGCATAAATTAAGTCTGCGCGCTATTACCCCCGAGTTAGCAACGATAGCCGATACAGGTAGTTCAGTAATGATGAGTCGACGTGGCCAGAAAAGCGGACCCCCGCTTTCATTTGCTACTTGGCCCGGTGGACTTTCCACACTTGTTAATCAAATTTTAATTGATGCAGATGTTGAAGTGCGGACATCAACATCAGTTGAGTCAGTAACAAAACAAATAAATGGCCGTTACCAGATTGCGGAAATAAATGGAAAAATTATTGAAGTTGATGCAGTTGTGCTTGCCGTTCCTACCAGAGTGGCAGCACATTTACTACGCTCCTTGTCACTGAGCGCCGCACATATTTTAGAAAAAATTCGATATGCCTCTGTAGCAACCGTCCTCGTTGCATATCCGCTAGCGGCAGTAACAGAAGTTCGGGCGCTAAAGGCTACGGGTCTTTTAGTTCCATCTACCAGTGGACGGATTCTTAAAGCTGCAACATTTCTTACGACAAAGTGGTCACATTTCGCCGATCCACAATTCTTTCTTATGCGCTTATCCAGTGGTCGCGTAGATGAACGCGAGATTGAAAAGTTGGAGGATTCTGAACTGGTTGCAAGATTGCACAACGACTTGGTAGATGCGACAGGTATTAACGCAGAACCTATTGAGTATTTTGTGCAGCGCTGGCCGGATGCGATGCCACAACTTGAAATCGGTCACCTTGAACTTGTAGCAAAGGCTCGTAAGGAACTCGAAAATTATCCGGGAGTTCTGCTCGCCGGAGCCTCGTATGACGGGCTCGGAATCGCCACTTGTCTGCGCTCGGGTGAGCGTGCTGCGAGTGCGTGTTTGACCACTTTGCAATCTATACAGAATCCTGTACAGTATTAGACATGTTTACTCTACTTCCTCACGCGCAGACATTCTCTGTCACAGAGGCCGCCGAACGTGGTTTACCCTCCGTTGTGCGCAGTGCTAATGCTGGTACAGATTTTGTCATTGAGCGATACGGCAAGCCACAAGCGGTTATCGTTGGGATTGAGCGCATCACAAAACTTGAAGAGCTTGAGCGCGATCTCCAAAGTACAGCGTTAGTCCTAAGCCGTATTGCTACTGATAACGGCAACCGTACCGACATCGATGCGGTTATCAAACATTTTGGTCTTGATCCGGCGGAACTTCGCGCAGAGACAGCTGCTGAGTTCGCAGCATCTCAAAAATTATCTACTCCATAGAAAGACGTTAGAGCCGTGGCTTACATTCGGCTTATAGATCCCGCCATTGATGACTTGAATAAGTTATTTCACCTTGATCCTTCAGTTATGCGGAAGATCATTACCAAAATGTTGATTTTGGAACTTAATATCGGGGCTGGTGAGCCTTTGCTTGGCGATCTAATAGGGTGGCGCAAACTCACGGTCGGCGATCGAAGCTGGCGCATTATTTGGAGAAGCACGAAGGATAAATCTGGCGGCGAGATAATTGAAATAGCTCAGGTCTGGGC
>JAUXRP010000018.1 GCA_030681675.1 Candidatus Planktophila sp. | reverse complement strand
AGTTCGGCGCACATTGTGCGAAAGGCTTTGGTATGTGCATCGACATCGGCCACCGTTGTTTCGGGACACATCAGGGCCATGTTATGGAATGGTGTTATCAGAAAACCATCATTGAGCATTCGCAGGTGAATGTATTGTTCTAATTCAAAATCGCCAGCGACGTTCGCTTCGGCCCCTGTTGTTGGCGCTTTGATTGCAAACATGTACTCCCCCCGTGCACCAAGGCGATTTACCGTCCAAGGCAGATCAAACTCTTTGATTGCGGCATCAACGCCATCAGACCAACGAGTTCCTAACTCAATCATGTGATCAAAGTTTTCCTGAGTTAATACTTGGGTCAACGTGGCTCTCATCGCTGCCAGCGATAGAGCATTACCAGCTAACGTGCCGCCGATTCCCCCAGTATCAATAATCTCTAGCTCGACCAATTTCTTTATTGAATCAGCGATGGCTGCGCTCATTCCAAAGGTTCCAGTTGGAATCCCACCAGCAATTGCTTTTCCGATAGTTAAGAAGTCAGGCTTTAAGCCCTGATCTGCCGTCATTCCGCCCGGACCGACCGAAATCGTATGGGTTTCATCGATAATTAAAATTGCTCCATACTTCTTAGCTAACTCTTGTACCGCCTCCAAATAACCAGAGCGTGGCAAAACGATTCCAACGTTAGTCATCGCAGGCTCCATCAAAATAGCTGCTACATCGCCGTGCGCTAACGCGTTTTCCATTCCGGCAATATCATTAAACTCAACCACACGGGTCGTAAGATCAAGTGCAACTGGTGCACCAATATTTCCTTCACGGGAAATAGTTTTTCCAGACTCATCCAATGTTGCAAAACTCTCATCTACACTTCCGTGATAACAGCGATCAATTACAACTATTTTTGATCGCCCAGTAATCATGCGACTGTAACGAATCACATGTCGGTTGGCATCGGTGGCGGAGACCGTGAACTGCCACAGAGGCAGGCCAAATCGCTTTGATAATTCTGCAGAAACGATGGCAGCATCGGCAGTTGGCAACATTGCGGTGATACCTTTGCCGACCTGTTCGCGAATTGCCGCGACGGTCGCATCTGGTGAGTGACCAGTCATCGAACCTGTATCACCTAAACAAAAATCAATGTATGTATTTACATCGACATCGGTAAAGCGTGCACCTTTAGCGCTCTCAACGAATATCGGATAAGCACCTGGCCATTTAGCCATCCACGACATAGGAACTCCGCCGGGCATATTCGCTTTTCCCGCTTCGAATAAATCTCCACTTTTTGGATGTTTCGCTAAGAAACGTATACGTTCGACTTCGGTTAAGCGACTTAAGGTATCCCGATTAATCATTGTGCCAGTCTAACCTTGAACTAACTCCTCTTAATCAAGTCGTTCAAAAACAAATAACGCTTCAATATAATCCTCGCCACTGATTCCTAAATTTTGAGCATCGGGCGGTGCGGTTTGAGGTTCGATGCAAACACCTTCGCTATCTTCAGTGTAAACAACCCACCATGGTGCATCACATTCGATCGATATCCGTGCGACATCCTCCCAAACGACAGCCGGAGTGCCTTTTATCCCAGTGAAAGCATCATCCCAAGGTTGGGCAGTTGGCGCACAGCGCTCTCCTGTTGGAATTCCTTCGAAGTTTCGAATTAGCATCTCTGTTGCTTCAAACTCAATTTCTCCACTGCCGCCATAATCTAAATCTCGTGCAAACCATGGATGCATTCCCATCCAAACCGGTAAATCGCAGCCATTGGCATCGTATTCCAGTGACCATCGCACGGCATCATCTAAAACTTCAATTCGCTGTTCCACAGTTGCTCCGTTATATGGCGCTGGCAAGTGCAACAACGAGCGTCCTGGAGCGATTTCCTGCCATGAAGAGATAAGACCAAAGCCATGCAATGCATGTGGTGGATCAATCGTTGCTGGAAGTTGAAAGCTTTCACCCTTTGTGTTGGTAATGAGCCCTTCATTAATTCGACCTGCCCATGGCGCCATTG
This sequence comes from Candidatus Planktophila sp., assembly GCA_030681675.1. Taxonomy (NCBI): domain Bacteria; kingdom Bacillati; phylum Actinomycetota; class Actinomycetes; order Candidatus Nanopelagicales; family Candidatus Nanopelagicaceae; genus Candidatus Planktophila; species Candidatus Planktophila sp. Next base: position 7,026 of record JAUXRP010000018.1, on the reverse strand, counting down.
CATACCAACCCGATGTATGAACTTGACCGCGAAAGGGCACAGCGAATTCATTGTCGCGCCACTTAAGTGAAACTATTCGAGCCCCATTGTCATCATCGATTGCGATTTGAAACTCTGCATCATCAATAAACTGCATTATTTTCCATCGCCTCTGTTAGTTCGTGCTTGTATGGAGGTTGAGCTCCTGCCCGAGAACAAGTGATCCCTGCTGCGATCGCAGCTTTGTGTAGTACTGAATTGAGAACATGTCCTTGTAACTCTGCCACCGAATGCAAAATTACACTTTCAACAATAATAGCCCCGACAGTATCGCCAGCACCTACCGTGTCAATGACTGTGACCTTTGCTCCATCGACCTCTTCCATTCCATGCTCGGTAAAGCCGATCAAACCGTGTGCACCGCGTGTAATAACAACACAACTCACACCTTGTGCAATCCAACGATGGGCAACTTCATCCAACGTCTCATCTGGATAGAGCCATTTAATATCCTCATCACTAACTTTTACAATCGATGAGATTGTGACCCATTTTTCAACTGATGACGAATATATTTCTCTATCGCCCATAACCGATGGACGGATATTTGGATCAAAGACAATCGGTGCGAACTCGCCAACGCGAAGCGCCCAATCAAATAGCTGGCTGGCCCCAGGTTCAATTATCGTAGCCAGAGTGCCGATATGCAGTACGGATGGCTTAGATATTGAAGGATCTGGAAGCCACGATGATTCGAAATCAAAAGTCGCCGTATCATCGATGAGAAACTCATAACTAGCAACACCGTGTGAATCTAAGGTTACGGTTGCTGTGCATGTGGGTTTGTCGCTCTTTAAAGAGTGCGCTAAACCAACACCATCGCGCACTAAAGCTTTGCCGGCCATAAGCCCATACTTATCGCTGGAAATTCCATCAATAAAATCGACTTCATGGCCCAATCTTGCTAAGGCTTTTGCCGTATTTGCGGGGCCACCACCAACGACATCTCCAGTTGGTAAAATATCGATAAGCACTTCACCGGCTACCCAAATGCTCAACTGAGTTCACCTTTGCGGGCTAAATACTCTGTAATAATTTCAACACCGAGTAAGTGATCTTGCACTTGCGGTAGCCCACTAATAAGCAATATTCCAGCAAAACCTACGCCAGTCACATTGAGCGCCAATGCTCCGCCATGTATCGCATGCGTTTCTTCGGGCTTGCCATAAACCTCATACCAATTAATTCCCTGCTCTTCGGCCAAAACTCTTTCATACATCGTTGAATGGCCAGTGGCCATAGTTACTCGCGCTTTTCGCGCAATCCAGGCATCGTTTAAGGGGGTTGAGCTAGGTAAGGATACGTGGAAAACAATCCACTCTTTGAGCCGAACTTCGATTGCAATTGGAAGTGATCGTGCCAGACCAATACTCTTCGCGATCTCGCCAATTTCAATCGCTTCGGCCTGCGTTAGTGATGGCAGTATTAACGTACGTGCCTCCAGGGCTAAACCCTCACTTGTAAAACCACCAGTTGTTTCGACCACAGTGCAATTGTGCCTTATTGTGCGTACATGATCACTATTCCAGAAACCGACCTCGTAGTTCACCCATTATGCCTTGGCACTAATATCTTCGGATCGAACGCCGACGAGGCACAATCTCACGATGTTCTAGATGCCTATAGCGCCCATGGCGGTAATTTCATTGATACTGCCGATGTTTACAGCCAATGGGTAGAAGGCCATGTCGGGGGTGAATCAGAAACCATCATTGGTTCATGGATGAAGGCTCGGGGAAATCGATCTTCAATGGTGATTGCAACTAAGGTTTCGAAATTGGCCCAACGCCCTGGACTTTCGGCTGCAAATATTTTTGCCGCTTGCGAAGAATCTCTCAATCGACTTCAAACCGATTACATTGATCTGTATTACAGCCACGCTGATGATCCTGAAGTGCCTATGGAGGAAACTCTTGGCGCTTACGGCCAACTGATTGCAGAAGGCAAAGTTCGCTATATAGCAGCCTCTAATTTTTCCCCTGAACGTCTGCGCCTTGCAATGAAAGTGAGTGAAGAGAACTATCTACCTTCATACGTCGCCGTGCAGGATTTATACAATCTAGTAGATCGCACAACGTATGAAAGTGGAATGGCATCAACTGTTGCGGAGTTTGGAATTTCTAATCTTCCATTTTATGGCTTAGCTCGGGGCTTCCTGTCCGGAAAATATCGACCTGGCGTAATTCAAGTGGATTCAAAGCGTGAAGTTGGAGCGCGTGAATATGCAACCGAAAAGGGTTACGCAGTTATCGCCGCTATGGATGAGATTTCAAATGCGCACAATGGGGCTCCACTTTCTGCAATCGCTTTAGCATGGCTAAGGGCACAACCAACGGTAAGTGTTCCCATCGCATCTGCGCGCACCGTTGCCCAGCTCAACGAAATTATTCAGATTATTGATTTATCAAGCACAGAAATTGAGCACCTAAACTCAATCTCATAAAGTGGGGAGAGAAAACCTTGCCTTGATTCTTTAAAAATTTACCCACAATGTACCCAGTTTCCAGATTTACTACTTTTGTAGTAAAATAGCCTTATGAGTATGCCAGTCAGAATCGATCCCGATTTATATAAGCGTGCAAAGAAAGAAGCAGCAATCGAGCACCGCACTATCGCTGGCCAAATTGAGTTTTGGGCGAAAATTGGTCGTGCTTGTATCGATAACCCGGATTTACCAGTTAATTTTGTAATCGACTCCCTCGCATCTTTAGAGACCTTAGAGAGAGACAAAATTCCCTTTAAACGCCGTGAGATTTAATTGTCTTACACAGATAATCAGACACCTCGATTTTTAAGGCTTTACAAGAAACTCTCAAGACGAGAACTCAGCTTCCTGCATGAGAGCATGGACATGGTCATTGAGAATCCACAGCTTGGCCAAAAGAAAATCGGGGATCTCTCAAATCTCTATGTCTATAAATTCAAAATCGGCAAAACTCAGTGGCTGCTTGGTTATAGTTTAAATGAGGCTAAGAAAATAATTACGTGGGAAGCGATTGGGCAACACGAAAACTATTATCGAGATCTAAAAAGAAAGTAAGCGTTTGTTCGAATAATTTAGGAGAGCCGCCTTCGGGAATCGAACCCGAGACCTTCGCTTTACGAGAGCGACGCTCTGCCAACTGAGCTAAGGCGGCCGTTGCTATAGAGCCTAATTACTTTCGTGGGAAAACGAGAGTGATTATCCGGATTTTCCACTCAAACGTGTAGCCATCGTAACGGCGACTTTGAGCCAGGTTTCGACCTGGGCATCGGTAAAGGGAGTTTCACCGGCGCTCATGACGTAGAGCCCTGTAAACATGGCACCGTTAAATTGATAGAAGCCCAGAAGCTGACGGGCGCGCGCACCTGAGTCGATCTGCGCGCGAACTAGAACCCGCGAACTCTCGGCAACTAGTCCAGATGGCAAGGAGTTGATCTGGGTGAATGTGTACGGCGTAACCGCCCCGCTGCTATCTGAAAAGCCCTTTTCAATCATGCACTGGTTCATTACTTTTACTAACTCTCGCTGTGCACTCTGGGCCGCCGCCGGAGATGAGTATCGGACAGTTTCAGTGGAAAGAAAGGAGAATTTCGATTCGGGCTTTGTAGCTACAACTTGGCGACGCTCCACGCGCTCTTTTTCCGATGCAAAGGTGCCGTTACATAAATCTAGGGATGGGTCTACTAACGTCGTTCCGCCATTCATGGGTAGAACGCTCCACTCTTGACTGAAGTCATCGGCGTTGAAACCAAACTTTGACAGGGCCACCTGTTTGGAATCGGTAAGAGATGGATCGGTAACTGCAGGCAGGCGATCAACATCCTGTACATCTGTAAATGTAGCGAGCACCGACGTTAGAGCAATAAGAACAAAGTTATTTCCACTAATGCGTACCACTCTCTTGGTTGCACCAATATCAACGCTGGCACCGCTCCGAAGTTTGGCAGATTTTGAGTCCGGAATACTCGCAAGCGTTCTTGCTCCAGCGCTCACAGTAGCTGCGCCAGTACCAACTAAGACATCGAAACGGCCGCTAACACTCATGCTCGCAGTGCATTTTCCAGTGCATTTGAGTGCGCCAGATCCATAGAGTGCGCCGGCAGTAGACCACTTACCGGTTCGCGATGATTTAGCTGCCGGAACTACAGTATTAGTTATCGATAGATCTCCACTAACGCCATTACCGATGCAGTCAAACACCTGGGCAGTAGCCTTGAGAACAGTTCCGCTCTTTACCTTCACAGTTGGTGCCGCCTTGGCTGTGCTGCTCTGAATGATGAGACCATCCTTATCAACTAAATTCGTTTTACACAGACCGCTTCCATCATCTTTTGCGCCAGTCCAAGTAAGTGAGAGTTGATCGCCATTAATGGCTGTGGGGGTAAAATCACTCGTCACAATTGGCCGGCCACGATCAATATTTACTTTCATGGCTTGCGACCACTCACTCTTGTTTCCGGCGATATCGATCGAGCGGATGGCAAATGAGTAAACACCTTCGGGAAGATCGCGTGCATAAACAGTCAGCGGCGCAGTAAATGGATTCAAATAACCCGGAGACCAATTCTCACGCCCGTGTCCTGGCAGTTCACTAACAACGCCATCTATTGAAACTTCAAAAGATGTAATTGTTGTATCTGCGTCGGCATAACCGGGCTTTAATATTTCAACACCTGGATAGCGCCACTCACTTAAGGGAAGTAGAACTGGTACTGGTGGCGGCGTAATATCTGCTTTTTTCGTGACCGTCACAGTTGCGCTAGTTTCACTGGCAGTAGCAGTGAAAGTTAAATTTCCCGAATAAGTTGTTGCCGATAGCGCAGTCATAGAACCGCCACTTGAAAATGCGTTCAAGTATCGGTATGAATCGAGGTTGAGCATCCACAGATCAGTGCTTATGCCATCTTCAAACTCACTTGCGCTCGCATCCTCTGGGTTGGCAGATACCACCGAGGAAATTGGTGGCGGATCAATTCGAAATATTACTAACCCAGGTTTATAACCGACACCGTTAAGAGTTCTGCGATATTCAACCCAATAAGCCGCTGAACCATCGCGAACATAAATGGCGCGTAAGCCATTTGCAAAATCCGAAGGAGCAAGCGTCAGTGTTTGAGTTTGCCACACTTGTTTAACTTGTGATTCATCAAGTAAACCAATTCGCCATTGATGATAAGTATTGAGCGGTGATTTTGTATCTACGTTACCCATGACATCAATTACCCCGCCGTATTCCACTGCCTTACATGTTTCACCCCATGCACCATCTTTTTTGCCATCGCTACAACGTAAAAAATTAGTGTGGCCCAAACCAAAGGTGTGTCCTAGTTCGTGGACAATCACGAACGAGTCATCGGTATCGTGTAGAACTAAGGTCCCGCTCGTTGATTGTGGAGTCCCTAGTTGGGCACGCCCTGACCAGATGCAGCCCGCTTTTGGCGCTGTGATTATTAAGTAACGGTTGCTATCGTCGCTGATACCTAAACGCCTATATGCCTCATTGCGCATAGAGTTCATGAAAATCATCGATGCCGTGCCTACGCACGCCATTTTCGAGTTCAAGATAATCGGCTCGGCCAAAACCTTTCCGGCGACAAAGGAGATAGCGCGGTCTCGGGTATCTCCATTGAGCGTTGTAAATGATTTCCAGCTCGCGTTGACTTTAGTGTTAACTAAGATCTCTAAAGCTTTAACATCTGAAGGCAATGGAGCTGCCCCGGCCCAACTTACTGAAACGATATCTATAACTCGCTCATCTACTGCAAATGCAGGTGTTAACCCGAGAGTTGCTATACCAAAGAGCGCTGCAGTTACGAATCCAACTCTCTTCATGCAGTGCATTCCTTAGCGGCAGAGTTAATTATCACGAGCCGTACTTTATACGTCAGTGCCACTAGATGCTCCATGAAGTATTTTCATGGCGATCAATGACCCAGACGTGATAACCAGCTAACTCGCTTTGAGTAAACCAGTGCGCGGAATCTTCGCCTGCAACCATGACGGCCGTAGCCAGCGCATCGCATAGCCATCCCGCAGCACCGACAATCGTTGCCGACTTAGCGCCGATAGCGATCATCCCAGTATATGGATCGGTGATATGCGCTCCACGCTCATACGTTCCAGATGTAGCAATTGCGCCATCGGTGATTTCAAATATTTTTAAAACCTCTTGGCGATTATCGGGATTCACAACGCCAATTTTCCATGGCTTAACCTGTGAATCGGTCGGATCAAACCAACCGCCGCGCAAAGATAAATCCCCAGCAGCATTTACTTGCACGTGCTGCGCCCCTGCCGCCACCAACATATCGGCGCAAATATCAGCCGCCCATCCCTTAACTAAACCCGATGGATCAAAACCCTCTGCCACCGCCCATGGGTCAAATGCTCCATCGCTTAAATATTTGGCCTGTTCGCATAGTTCCCACACCTCCCGTACATCGGCAGGGCAGTCCGCAATCACGGTTTTACCACGGCGCAAACGCGACACCCACGAACCATCGATGTAGGTAGAAAAATCCTCATCAACGAATCTACAAAACTCAACTACTTTTTTCATACTGTTACTTAAATCGTCACCACTGACATTCGCTGATGAACAATCCACATCCACCACCGTGCCCCACACGGGAAAATGCGAGCGCAGGTGATTCACGGTTCGAGCCTACCTAACGCCTTACAAACCGGCGTTAGCGAGCGCACCTTGCAAAGATTTATACCAGCCGTACGAAGTATATGAAGCCCCAGATGCTCCTTGAATATTAGAGCTCTGTGCCGCCAAAGTCTGTCTTGTCAAAACTGGGACTGCCATATGTGTGTACCGAGAATTTTTACCAGATGGTGCGACTATCGCTTGTGCATCGGTGATTCGACCATTAACAACAGTGATCTGAACCTGAACGTTTCCGTACTGAACAAAAACACTTGGACCAACAAATGTTCCACTCACACCGGCTGGCGCTGGCGCTGCAGTTGTTGCTACGGCGGCAGGAGTTGGATCAGCG
>JAUXRP010000017.1 GCA_030681675.1 Candidatus Planktophila sp. | reverse complement strand
GTTGCATCTATGACTCCTGTAGTGGCCGAACTTAGTCAGGGCTTATCTGGTGTGCAGGAACATGTTTTGTGGTGGTCGTTAGCCTTTGGAGCAGATTTCGGAGGCAATGCAACGATTGTTGGTGCCAGCGCGAATCTTGTAGGTATCGGTCTTGCACATAAAGCAGGGATAAAGATCTCGTTTTGGCATTTTTCTAAGTACGGCATAGTTGTTACCGCTGTCAGTATTGCGATGGTCTATCCATACATCCTATTTTACTATTTTTAATTAATTTGCTCCTGCAGAGCTATAGTTTTTCGAGATAGCGCAATGTGCCCAAAGAAGCCGATCGCCAGAGCAAAAATCACACCTACATTTGCATAAGCCCATGGACCGTCTTTCCCGCCAATTGCGCCAAGAAAATAGCCCTGCCAGGACAACCACGAAGCGAAAGAGTTGGTAACAAAACCCCAACCGATAACTGAACCAAAAGCCATTAACGTGATGGATTTAATATTCCAGGCACCATATCGGCCTCGTTGATTAAAGAGATCAACTTCAGAGTATTCATTTCTGCGCATTAAAACATCCGCGACAAAGATGGCCGACCACACTGCTACTGGAACTCCGATTGTTATTAAAAAGCCCTGGAACGGGAAGAAGAATTTTTCGGCAAACCACACAATGTAAATTGTGCCTGCCAACATAATTAATGCATCAATGGAGGCGGCAATATGGCGCTTTACCGGTAGACCGATTGAAACCAGCGTTAAACCTGACGAGTAGAGATCAAGAATGGCGCCTCCCACTAAGCCAAGAATCGCAACGAGTGCAAAGGGAATTAAGAACCATGTTGGTAACAAAGTTGTAAGTGCACCAATCGGATCCATTGCAATGGCATCGCTTAAATCTTTACTACTACCTGCTAAGGCTGAACCATAAATAACAAGAACTATGGGCACAATTGATGCACCTAATACGGTCCAACCAACGACCGCCTTGCTTGAAACTGTACGGGGTAAATAACGTGAATAATCGGCTGCGGCATTAACCCACCCTAATCCGATGCCAGTGATTCCAAATATTAATGCACCGATAAATGCTTGAGTGCTGCCATCTTTTATTGCCATGACCGCTGACCAATTAACGGTGTCCACTGTAAGTACTATGTAGAGAAAAGTCATGAATATGGTGATGAGCGTCAGCCACTTCTGAAGGCGCATGATTGTAGAAAAACCTAGCACTCCCCCAAAAACAGTGAGCGAAACGGCAACGACAAAGCCAATAATTAAAGCGAGATTATAATCAATATTCCCAACTCGCATAAGTACGGTTCCGGTGGCAAGAGTTGCAAGTGAGACCAAAACAGTTTCCCAACCAACGAATATTAGATATGACAGCGCACCTGGGACGATATTTCCTTTAACGCCAAAGGCAGCGCGCGACAAAATCATTGTGGGGGCATTTGATTTTTTACCTGCAAGGGAGCTAATTCCCACAACTAGAAATGAGAGAACGGTCCCGATAATTGCGGCATAAGTAGCCTGTCGAAATGAAACGCCGAAACCTAAGAAAAAAGCACCGTAAGAGAGCGCTAATAATGAGACATTCGCTCCAGCCCAAGGCCAAAAAAGAGTGCGTGCTTTTCCATGCCGCTCAGCTTCGGCAATGACGTTAGGACCATTGAGTTCTAAATCAAAAATAGGCATGATATTTTATTCCCTAATCCAAAAAGAAATCTTGTAGGAACTCTGTTGTTCCAGGAGTGACTGAGTACTTCTCAAGATTGGTGATGCCCTCTGATGCTAAAAGTTCGTCATCAACAAAAAAGTTTCCTGAACACTGGGATGCTGGGCGATTGAAAATAATATAAGCGGCATCGGCCAAAATTGCCGGTGTACGACCGGCAGTCGCATCGATGCCCGGAATCATTTGCAGCGCGGCAGTATCTATCACAGTGCGCGGCCACAGGGCATTGACTGCAATACCATCGCGCTTGAACTCTTCGGCCATTCCCAGAACGCACATACTCATTCCATACTTTGCCATGGTGTAAGCAACATTGTTTTTAAACCATTTTGGATTCATCGACAGTGGCGGTGAAAGATTTAAAATATGGGGATTTCGTCCCTCAAGGGCGGATTGACGAAGATAAGGTATGGCGGCTTGGGAGGTTAAGAAAGTGCCCCTTACGTTTACATCAAACATTAAGTCAAAGCGTTTAGCTGGCGTCGCTTCAGTTTTCGTCAGATTAATTGCACTGGCATTGTTTACAAGGATATCGATTCCGCCAAAGGTATCGGCAGCTAATTTTATGGCCTCTTGAATTTGAACCTCATCACGCAGGTCGCATTGAATCGGAAGCGCCGCGCCGCCAGCTGCTTCAATTTCGGCTGCCGCAGTGAAAATTGTTCCGGGAAGTTTGGGATTAGCCTCGGTCGTCTTTGCCGCGATCGCCACCGATGCGCCATCGGCGGCGGCGCGAAGAGCTATTGCTAACCCGATACCTCGTGAGCCACCTGTAATAAAAATCTTCTTTCCTGACAAGGTCATGATGAACCTTTCTTAGCCATGAACTTCATGAAGGCCTCCATGGCCTCATCGGATTGCAGTGCGAGAGCAAAAATTTCGAACTCAGCTCGCATCACGGCGGCAACTGAATCATGGTTGCGCGCTTTCAATAGCGCCTTGGTATTGATAACTGCCTGTGGTGGTTGTTCGGCAATCTGCTGCGCAATTCGCGTTGCAGCTGCGAGTGCATCACCATCAATCTCTGCAATTAATCCCATTTCAAGGGCTTGAGTTGAACTAAAGCTCTCACCAGTTAAAAAAATCTTTGCTGCTCTTTGATACCCTACTAGAGATGGAAAGAGAAAAGTAGATCCAGCTTCAGGTACTAGACCCAGTGAGACGAAAGGCATTGAAAAATTTGCAGTTGGAGTTGCAACTACGACATCACAGTGCAGCAACATTGTGGTGCCAACTCCTACGGCATTTCCCTTAATGGCGGCGATTAACGGCTTTGGAAAATTCAGCAGGGCTGCCAAAAAAATGGCGACCTCACTTGAATCGGCGGTCGGTGGGTTGTCCATAAAATCAACAATGTCGTTTCCGGCGGTAAAATGATCGCCCTCGCCGGTAATAATCACGGCACGGACGCTGAAATCGCCCGCCGAATCGTTGAGCGCTTTAGCAAGATGGGCATACATCCCCCGTGATAAGGCGTTCATCTTTTTTGGGCGATTAAAGGACAGGTAGCGTACTCCCCCTGAAAATGTGTCCAAGATTTCACTCATTAGAGCATCCTAGAGGTGTACTTCTCATAAGTCATGAGGCAAGATTAATCCACCACGGAGAGGTGCGATATTATGACTAGAGATATAACGATTTCCACACGCGAGCTTTCGCCATTCGAACAGTTAGTCCTGCAATTAGTGTGCGAAGGTAAATCAAACTCTGCAATAGCTACACAGACTTCACATAGCGAAAAAGTAATTGAAAATACCGTCAGTCGTAGTGCGCAAGTTTTTGGAATTAAATCCGATGGTGATACTAATCTTCGAGTTTTATTAGCGTTAGCCTTTCGAACGCATTATGGCGATAAAGCATTTGATCAACTCAATGTCCCATGCTCACATATGGTTGTCGGTCCCGATGGAAAGTCGATCTGCGATCGGCATGTGGATTGACTCCTTATAGTCGCTTGCATCACATTTAGCTGAGGGCTACCCCTCTAAAATTCTAATCAAACTCTCTGCGAGGGCTGTCCCTCGCACTTTCTGCTGTGCATTCACTCTCAGGAGAGATAAGTTAGCAGCACATCTACAAGAGATGTTTAAAAGGGAGAGAAGGTAAGGAAAATGAAGCGTATTACTTTTGACAAGATTGTGACTTTTGTGGGTTTTGGGTTAGCAGTATTTCTGTTAATCGCAGCAGGACTACTTAACTGGGGTGCAACATTTGCAGGTGGCACTGTGGCATCACAGTTAGAGGCACAGCAAATTACTATGCCAGCCGAGAATGGCGATCCTAACGCCGATGCAACAACCGTTGCATTCTTTAAGGAAAATGGAGATAAAATTATGAGTACCGGCAAACAAGCTCAAATGTATGCCGATCACTATATTGCCTTCCATATGTCAGCCATGCCACCTTATGCAGCTGCATCAGGTGCATCTCGCGCAGCAGCTGCAGCGTTAGCAGCAGATCCATCTAATCCAGAATTACAAGCTGCAGCAGCCAAGGCAAGCGCAACTGTAGAAACTGTATTTAAGGGTGAGACACTTCGTGGAATGCTCTTAAACGCATATGCATTTGGAACTCTTGGAGACATCGCAGCAATTGCTGCGAAGGTTACTTTCGTTGGAGCACTATTAATGTTCCTCTTTGTAATCTTAGGGATTCGTCATATTCGTCGCACTCCTTTGGATGCGACGATTTAACCCTCAACTCTCCGTGAGGGGTTAGAAAAAGCCCCTTGGCTCTATGCCAAGGGGCTTTTTCATGCGCTAAAAGTGTTTTTATCGCTCTAACGTACCGGCGATGAAATCCTCTAACTTGTCATGAGCTGCCTCATCGGTATATTGAATCGGCGGGGTCTTCATGAAGTAGCTAGATGGGGAAAGCAACGCTCCACCGATCTTGCGATCCAAGCCAATCTTGGCACAGCGAAGTGCATCGATAATTACTCCCGCTGAGTTAGGTGAATCCCACACCTCTAATTTATATTCAAGGTTAAGTGGAACATCGCCAAATGCACGGCCTTCGAGGCGAACGTAGGCCCATTTGCGATCATCTAACCAGGGAATGTAATCAGAAGGTCCAATGTGAACATTCTTATCTCCCATGTCATGATCGAGTTGAGATGTAACCGAATTAGTCTTTGAAATCTTCTTGGATTCAAGACGATCACGCTCGAGCATGTTCTTGAAATCCATGTTTCCACCGACGTTTAATTGATATGTACGATCTAAGTGAACTCCGCGATCTTGAAACAGCTTTGCCATGATGCGGTGAGTAATAGTTGCACCAACTTGGCTCTTAATATCATCACCAACAATTGGCAAACCTGCATCAGCAAACTTCTTTTCCCACTCTGGATCAGAGGCGATAAAAACCGGTAATGCATTTACAAATGCGCATCCAGCATCAATTGCACATTGTGCATAATTCTTTGCAGCTAACTCAGAACCGACGGGTAAATAACAGATTAAGACATCTACGGCTTCATCCTTTAGCACCTGAACCATATCTACTGCAGGCGCTTCTGATTCGGTGATCGTCTCTTTGTAGTATTTACCGAGACCGTCAAGAGTAACTCCTCGCATAACTGGAACACCCGTTTGTGCGACGTTACTAAATTTAATGGTGTTATTTTCACTAGCCCAGATAGCATCGGCTAAATCAAGACCGACTTTCTTAGCATCGACATCGAAGGCCGCGACGAACTTTATGCTAGAGATGTGGTATCCCCCAACAACTGCGTGCATCAAACCTGGAATCTCTTGATCTATGGCCGCGTCCTTGTAATAGGTCACTCCTTGAACTAAAGAGTTAGCGCAGTTTCCTACGCCAACAATTGCAACACGGATGTCGCCTTTACCCGTTGTTATATTCACTTTATTTCCTCTCGGTTTTGATCATGTCTTCCAGCCAAGCGATCTCTCGATCAGCTGACTCCAGAGAGTGACGTCGCCACTCCTCTAGATATTTATCGATTCCGATCGGTGACTTCTCGAGTTCACCGCGCAGAATTTCTGCCTTTTCCTTAAGGCGACGATGGCGCCCCTCAAGAATTCTTACTCTGTTCTTTGACGATGTTGGGGAGAAAAAAGCAAAGCGGATTTCGAATCCCTCGTCCTCCCATGTATCTGGGCTGACGGTTTCAGTTAATTCAGAAAATCTTGTAACCCCTTTTTCTGTAATGGCATAAACAATTCGCGAGCGCCTCGACGTTGTTTCAACGTGGCTCTCTGCGATTACTCCAGCCTCCATCATCCTTCGAAGCTGTGGGTAGAGAACTGAGAATGAGAGCGCTCGAAAGGGGCCAAAAATCGTTCCCATACGCTTTCGTAGCTCATAGCCATGCAAAGGGCCTTGAGAGAGAAGACCTAAGAGTGCGAACTCAAGGGAGTCACTGCGTGAGCGCATTGTTTCAACCCCTCAGAATCTACTATCGCTTTATATATCGAATCGATATATCTAAAGGTAATATATTGCGATACCCCGGCCGCTGCAACTCCTGATGAGCCTGGCGATTCGACTCTTCCCCTCGAGAGGGTGTGGCGTACGCCTGAGTAGCCCTTAGAGCGACCGTACCCTGAGTTGTAGCGCCCTTCACCGCCGAAGGGCCCTTAGAAGCTGGAGGAGATATGTCTCTGTTTACATGGAAACTTCATGGGGATGGTAAATCAATTTCATCGGGCGAGGTCGTTTCTACCGATGAACGCCTTACCTGGCCCCGCACTTTTGGTGTCGGACTCCAACACATCGCTGCGATGTTCGGTGCCACGTTCCTCGTTCCCCTCATAACTGGCTTTCCACCAACGACGACACTCTTCTTCTCCGGTGTTGGAACTCTCATTTTCTTAGCACTGACTGCCAATAAAGTACCAAGCTACCTTGGATCATCCTTTGCATTTCTTGCACCGATCGCCGCTGCAAAATCCGGGGGTGGAATGTCGGCAGCCCTTGGGGGCGTTGTAGTTACCGGTCTTATTTTGGTGGCAGTTGGTCTCATTGTTCGCCAAGCTGGAATCGGTTGGATTAACTGGATGTTGCCTCCAGTAGTTACAGGAACAATCGTCATGGTCATAGGTTTAAATCTAGCTGGAGCGGCTAAAAACAATTTTGCTGCCGGACCCACCGTTGGTGTTATCACTCTTGCATCAATCGCTCTTATCGCTGCAGGCTCTCGTGGTTTCTTAAGTCGGATCAGTATTTTTGCCGGACTTGTTATCGGTTACGGTTATGCCTACGCAATGGGAGATGTTAATACCGATGGTATTTCTGCAGCGAAGTGGTTTGATCTTCCTACTTTTACATCACCTACATTTGATGGCAAAGCGATAGTTTTATTCTTACCTGTAGTTCTAGTTTTGATCGCTGAAAATGTCGGCCACGTTAAAGCGGTGTCGGCTATGACAGGCAAGAACTTAGATGATCAAATGGGAACTGCGCTAATGGCCGATGGAGTTGCAACGACTCTGGCCGGTATCGGTGGTGGATCAGGTACTACAACTTATGCCGAAAATATTGGTGTTATGGCAGCTACTCGAGTTTATTCAACAGCGGCATATTGGATTGCAGGTGTTGGTGCTATCGGACTATCACTTTCTCCTAAGTTTGGCGCAGTTCTAAGCTCTACCCCTGTCGGCGCACTGGGCGGTGTGGGAGTGGCGTTGTTTGGAATGATTGGTGTGCTTGGTGCACGCATATGGATTGAGGGTAAAGTCGATTTCGCCAATTCAACGAATTTAATCGTTGCTGCATCGGCGCTCATTATCGGTATCTCAGATATGTCATGGACCCGTGGGGATTACACCTTCAATGGCATCATTAATGCAACAGTGGTTGCAATTGTGGGATATCGAGTATTACATTCAATCTCATCGTCTCGAGGTACGAACTAACCAATTTCTTTGGCTAAACTAGATTTATGGTGATTCCATCGCGGCTAACTGAATACATTGTGGCTGCGATGGTAATCATTCTAGCTCCAGGACCGAGTGTTTTATTTGTCATTGCACGCGCAATTTCCTGGGGGCGCACAGTAGCGATTTTTACCGTTGCCGGAAATGTCACTGGCTCTTTTGTGCTCTCAGTTTTCGTTGCCATTGGTCTTGGGCCGCTCTTGCAGAGATCTGAACTCGCCTACACCGCAGTCCAATGGGGTGGAGGTCTCTATTTAATGTATCTAGGTGTAGATGCCATTAAACATCGAGCGGTACATGCCGCCGATATGAGAAATCAGGGAGATAGTGCACCTTCCGTTGCTCGCTCCATTAGAGATGGTTTCTGGGTCGGCTCCCTTAATCCCAAAGCGATAGTTTTTTATGCAGCTGTTCTACCTCAGTTCATCGATAGAGAGCGTGGCAGCGTTACCGCTCAATTAATTTTTCTCGGTGCTATCTTTTCAACGCTGGCCTTTATTTCTGACGGTACATGGGGACTGCTTGCCGGAACGGCGCGTCAATGGTTGGCAACCGATGCCACACGCATAGAAAAGCTCCGTGCCGGTGGTGGTTCAATCATGATTCTCTTAGGTGTTGCAGTTCTAATCTCAGCCATTGTCAGCCCTTAGATAGAGAATACGAGTATGAAAAAACCGATAAAACCAGCCCGTGAATTTATATCCCCTTCCGATTTAACTTTTGGACTATCAACCTGCAAGCGTTGTCTCTGGATTAAATACTGGTACAAATTAAGCGCGCCTCTGCAAATGCCCCTAGTTGGTACGCTCTCGGCGCTACAAGAGGAGAAGTTTCACAACGCAGATATGCCAACAATTGATTCAACTCTGCGCCCTGGGACCATCACCAAATGGGGAGAGTTTGTTAAAAGTAAACCATTGCGTATAAATGAAAGTGAAACGCGCTGGCGCATCCTAGGCAAATACGATTTAGTGGCGACAAATACCGATGGCACTCTCGGTCTTATTGACTGCAAAGTATCTGATAGCCAGAGAGATAGCGGTGTTTTTTACTCACCTCAATTAGAGGCATACTCATATGCTCTGGAAAATCCCGCTGCAGGAAGAGGGCAGATAGTTGCATCACAAGGTCTGCTGATTTGGAAGCCGGTAAGTGCAATTGGTGATGACCGAAGTTCTTTTGCTTTTGGCGTTGACCAAAAGTACGTTGCAGTCGAGCGTGATTCTGCACATTTCTTAAGTGTTATCGAGGATTTTATTAATGTATTAGAGGCAGAGCTTCCAGATCCTGGCTCCGAGTGCACAACATGTATTTATTTAGGGGCACGTAACGCTTTAGACAAACTCTAATCTTCTTCGCCTGCAACGTTTATTTCATCGGGATTGCTTTTTTTCGGTGCATAAATATCTATGTACTCTTGACCTGACATCTCTTGGATTTTACTCATTATCTGATCGGTCACAGTGCGCAGGTATTGCAAATCAGTTGAATCTCCATCGAAATACATGGGCTCGCCAAAGACCATTCCTACACGATGCAAATTTGGAATTACTTTTCCGGTTGGCTGAATCTTGTCGGTATTAGACATCGCAACGGGGATAACCGGCGCACCAGATTCGATTGCTAGACGGGCGATGCCAGTCCGGCCCTTATAGAGTCGACCATCTGGAGATCTAGTTCCCTCTGGGTAAATTCCCAAACAGTCACCTTCGGCCAAAACCTTCAAGCCCGTAATAAGAGCGGCCTCGCTTCGGCGTCCACCAGATCGATCTACCGGAACTTGGCCAAGTGCGATGAAAGTTAACTTCTTCATTAAGCCCTTTGGACCAGGAGATGTGAAGTACTCGCTCTTTGCCAAAAAAGTCACTTTGCGTGGAACCACCAGGGGCATAAAAATCGAATCGCTAAAGGAGAGGTGATTTGAGGCGATGATGACCGGGCCTTTAGCGGGAACATTTCGCAAGCCCTTAACCTTTGGGCGAAAAGCGCTCATTAAAAATGGCGTGAGGAAGGCGCGCAAGAGACCATAGGGGAGTTTGTTGAGCACTCGCCTAATTTAGCCGCTATTGCCCCGTATGACACTATCTGAGGGTGAGCAATCCACCCATGAACCCCAAGGATGATGGTTTCGATGAGGAAGAGCTCATTCGAAGCGAGTTCGAGTCGATAGTCTCCGGCCTCTCCCTCGATGAATCTAGTACTTCTACATATCTAGATGAACTAGATCAAATAGATCGCAATGATCGATTCGTTGCACCGAATCCCCCGCCACAATCACCACGCACATTCTTTTTTTCAGCAAAGCGCGCAATTGAACGCTGGTTCATGCGTGGTTATCACGAAGATGATGGAGTAGCGCTATGAAAAACTTTAGATGGGGAATCTTAGGCACGGGAGGAATTGCACAAGCATTTGTAGAAGATCTATTACGGGCTGAAGGACATTGCGTTGTTTCCGTTGGCTCACGTTCAATTATTAAGGCGCAGAAATTTGCGAGCACAATCGCCAATGCAACAGCCTATGGATCGTACGAGGATTTAGTTGCCGATAAAAGCGTCGATGCAATTTATATTGCATCACCACATCCGATGCACGAGGAACATTCACTGCTGGCAATGAATGCAGGAAAACCCGTCTTATGTGAAAAACCCTTCGCTATGTCGGCGGCACAAGCACAATCAATGATTGATGCTTCACACATAAATGGCATTGCACTCCTTGAGGCAATGTGGACGCGATATTTACCTCACATTGCAATGGTGCGTCAAATTCTGAGCAGCAACGTTCTTGGTCAGATACAAACAGTAGAGGCCGATCATGGCCAACGATTAGCCGACCAAGGAATTGCGCGCTTAGTTGATCCGGATTTAGGAGGAGGAGCACTTTTAGATCTTGGAATCTATCCAATCTCATTTGCTCACTTAGTTTTAGGAGCCCCTGCACACATCACGGCTCGCGCAGTAATGACGAATCGCGGCGTAGATGCACAAACGAGTGCAATATTTGACTATAACAATGGCGCACAGGCGATTATTAATACAACTATGATCGCGCAAACTCCATGCCGCGCCGTTGTCAGTGGATTGTTAGGTCGACTTGAAATAGATCGCACATTTTATAATCCCTCAAGTATGCGGGTAGTGTTATTCGATGGCACAACTACTGAATATCCAAATTCCTATAGTGGACATGGACTTCGTGAGCAAGCAATTGAAATGGCCCGCGTTGTTCGTGCCGGTCTTCTTGAATCACCCTTGATGCCACATCATGAAACTATTTCAGTAATGAATTCGATGGATGAGATAAGAAGACAAATCAAACTTACGTACCCCTTTGAGAATTAAAGCCTAGCTAAGTCCGCAACGCCGACAAGGCCAGCTTTATTACCCAACTGCGCAGCAATAATCTGCGGATATGGATGCTTTCCTGCAAATGGCATTGTCCGTTCGAGGGCTTCACGAGTTGGCTTCAATAAAATCTCACCCGCCTCAATCACTCCTCCGCCAATAACAACGCACGCGGGATCCAAAACCATAGATAAAGAGGCGATTCCTGCACCTAGCCATTGGCCAGTTGTAGTAAAGGCTGCCAGTGCAACTGGGTCACCATCACGGGCTGCATCTGTAATTGCTGAACCAGTTAACCCTGCAACAGTTCCATCTCCACGCGATAATAAATTTCGCGCAATTTCAGGGCTTGCATTGATTGCTTCACGCGCATGACGTAAGAGCGCTTTACCGGATGCATACTGCTCGAAACACCCACGAGCTCCACACCCACAAAGATGACCATCCGGTACGACTCGGATATGTCCAAACTCAGCGGCAATTCCAAAAGCCCCGCGGTAGAGATCTCCGTTTACAACTATTCCTCCACCTATCCCAGTTCCAACGGTCAACATCATCATGTGGGCTTGATTTTGCCCTGCGCCAAACTTTGCCTCGCCCCAAGCGGCAGCATTTGCATCGTTTTCAATGATGACGGGAAGACCAATTAAAGTTGTTAGTTCGTCATCTAAATTGATGCCATTCCAGTCGGCGATGTTGGGTGTAGCAAGCATTGTCTTGCGATCGGATGAAACAAATCCGGCGGCAGAGACACCTATTGATGCGGCCTTATGGTGGACTAATAACTCCTTGGCGATATCTGCAATAGCTTGTGTAAGAACGCTCCCACCTTGTCGAGGTGTATCGGTTCTAGCCGTTGCCACTACAAAACCAGACTCGTCAACAACGCCTCCCAAAATTTTGGTGCCGCCAACATCGATACCAATTGTGAGGGCCATAAAAACTACTTACGCTTCAAGTGATGCTTTAAGTTGAGCCAACGCCTGGTCGATGGTTGTTTTTTCAGCTTTCTGACGCATCATCGCTGGAATTGGCATCGAGAGCGAGACTGTTAACTCGTAAGTAATCGACGTTGAATCCTCATCGAGAGATTTGATTGTGTAGGCACCATCCATACCAGTTAATAGATCGGCATCATCGAGAGTAAAACTCAACTTTCCCGGTGCGCCAGACCAGTCGTAATCCAAGATCACCCGATCTTTCATCATGCCTGCATCGATAACCATCTTTGCCTTGATGATGCGTCCCTGATCATCGCGGGCAATCGCCTCAACTGACTTAATTGAACTGGACCACTCTGGGTACTTTTCTAGGTCAAAAAGCGCTTGCGTTACCGCATCTAATGGGGCCGTTACTGTGATTGTCGAACTGCTGAAATCGCTCATGGGGGTAGATTACCCCCCTTCCCTAATTAATAATCCAGGCACTAGCGTTAGCGCCATGAATGAGATCACTAATCCAGCCCTTGTCCCCGCCCCTACCGCCGGAAATCTAACGAATTTGATTGCCGAGCGAGCATGGTTTGAGCCTGAGAGAATCATTATGTCGCGACCCCTCGGTGATGCATGGCAAAGTGTCACCGCCAAAGAGGCAGAGCAACAGATTCGAGAGGTTGCAAAAGGTCTTATCGCCGCTGGCGTGCAGATTGGCGATCGAGTTGCAATTATGTCGCGCACTCGTTACGAGTGGACGATTTTGGATTTTGCAATTTGGTTTGCAGGAGGAGTTGTTGTTCCGGTCTATGACACCTCGTCGGCAGAGCAGATTGACTGGATACTCAATGACTCATCTTCTGTTGCAATAATCGTTGAAACACCAACACTTCGTGATTTAGTTCAGACCGTCCTGCCGGCACATACTCAGCATATGTGGACGATGACCGATGATGTTTTAAGCGTTCTACAATCGGCAGGGGCTCACATTGGAGATGAAGAGATTGATCGTCGCCGGAATTCTCTTGTGCCCGACACTCTTGCAACACTCATTTATACATCAGGTACAACTGGTAAACCAAAAGGCGTTGGACTAACTCATGGAAATTTCTTGGCAGAGTGTGGAAATGTTGTGCAGGGTGCATCTGACTTATTTTTAAAACCAGGTGGATCAACACTTCTATTTTTACCTGTCGCACATGTATTTGGACGCATGGTAGAAATTGGCGCAATCGCGGCTGGCCTTCACTTAGCGCACTGCAGTGATCCAGTTGGGCGTCTACCGATGGATCTTGCATCTTTTAAACCAACATTTGTACTGGCCGTTCCTCGAATCTTTGAAAAGATTTATAACGGTGCAGAAGCGCGGGCAGAGGCTGCAGGTAAAGGCAAAATCTTTAGAAAATCCGCCGAGGTCGCAATTGCTTACTCGGAGAGCCTAGACAAGAAATCCGTTTCACCGCTATTGGCTATAAAACATAAACTCTTTGACAAACTTGTCTTTTCTAAGATTCGAGCCGGGATGGGCGGGAAAGTTGAAGCGGCAATCTCTGGAGGTGCTCCACTTGGAGTGCGATTAGGTCACTTCTATCGAGGTGCCGGCATAACAGTTCTTGAAGGTTATGGCTTGACTGAAACAACCGCTGGTGCCACGTTAAATTTAACTCATGCCCATAGAATCGGTTCAGTCGGCCGACCAGTACCTGGTACTTCAATAAAAATCGCAGAAGATGGCGAAGTTCTCATCCGTGGAGCCATTGTAATGCGCGGGTATTGGCAAAATGAGGCGGCAAATGAAGAGGTCTTCACCGAGGATCGCTGGTTTAAGTCCGGAGATTTAGGAAGATTAGATGAAGAAGGCTTTCTATACATCGTCGGCCGTAAGAAAGAGCTCATTGTTACAGCTGGAGGAAAAAACGTCGCCCCTGCCGTTTTGGAGGATCGTTTGCGCGCACACGCTCTTGTAAGTCAGTGCATGGTCGTGGGAGATAATCAACCATTTATCGCAGCCCTAATAACAATCGACCAAGATTTACTTAAATCGTGGGTCATTAATAATAAAAAAGAAGGCGCATCAATGGCAGATCTTGCCCATGACCCGGATCTTATTTCTGTAATACAAACTGCAGTCGATGAGGCGAACAAAGCGGTCAGTAAGGCTGAATCAATCCGCAAGTTTGTAATCTTGCCTACCGACTTCACGATCGCAGGTGGTCACTTAACTCCTAAACTTTCACTCAAGCGGCATGTAGTTGCTAAAGAGTTCGCCAAGGAGATTGAGCAACTCTTCACTAAGTAAAAATGTGAATCCAAATGAGCGAGTCAGACTCGCGCAAGATTTACATGATGGGATTGCACAGGACTTAGTTGGCTTGGGTTATCGCATCGACGCACTCGTAGCTGCAATTGGAACGCCGCATGAAATTCGAGCAGAACTCAGAACTATTCGCTTTGCCATGAGTGATTTAGTTGAAAAAGTACGTGGTGAGATTTTTGAACTTCGAGCTAATTCAACAAACTTAATATCTCGTTCGCCATTTGAGAGCACCTCTGAATATGAGTTGGAAAAGATTTTTGCAGAGCTCTTAAGAAATGTAGAAACCCACTCCAAAGCCACTGAATTAAAGATTACAATCCATGACAATGGCATTGGCGGTGCTTTTGAAAAGCTTGGACACCATGGATTAACGGGAGTGCGCGAACGTGTTCACAGTCTCAATGGAGGGCTCTCAATAGAATCAAATAGTGAGGGAACCAGGGTTTTAGTGAGGGTTCCTATGGCGCAACTATGCCCCGTGTCGTGATTATCGATGATCATGTGATTGTGCGCGAGGGACTTAAACGTGCATTAGAAAGCCATAATCACGAAGTGGTTGCTGAAGCTGCAACTTTGGCCGAAGCGCGAGCACAAATAGCCCATACAAACCCAGATGTAATAGTGGTTGACTTGAATCTTCCAGATGGAAGTGGTTTCGATTTAATCATGTGGGCTCGAGGCATCTCAAAGAGTTTGGGAATAGTTGTTCTCACACTCAACGACACGGATTCCCATGTGATTGCAGCAATGTCAGCTGGTGCAAGTGCTTATATTCTAAAGTCGGCTCCCCTCATGCAATTACTTGCCGCTATCGATCATTCCGTGAAATCACCTCAGAGTTTTACAGCACATGGATTATCGGTGGCACTTGCGAACAAAGAGCATAAATTTGGATTGACTTCGCGAGAGTTCGATGTATTGGCTTTACTACCAAGTGGAGCATCAACAAAAGAGATCGCCGCTAATCTCTTTTTAAGTTCGGCCACGATTAAAAGCCATTTAGCTTCGATTTTTAGAAAGTTAGAGGTAACGAATCGCACAGCCGCAGTCGGTAAAGCGCGTAAGCATAATTTAGTATCTGAGTAGTTTTGCGAATTCGTCGGCCCAAATTTGCCAACGCCAGTTCTCGACTACCCAACGTCGACCTTCTAAACCCATGGAGTGCGATTGGGTTGGATTATAAAGCATCTGGATTGCGGCACTAGCAATTGCAGCGCAATTTAAACCATCGACAACTACACCTGTTTGACCATCAATGACTGCATCTGGTGCCCCACCTGAAGCGCCAGCAATTACAGGCAAACCACAGGCACTCGCTTCAAGATAGACAATTCCTAGACCTTCAACTTCAAGTCCGGCAAATCTGGAACGTGAGGGCATCGCAAAAATTTCTCCACAACATATGTAGCTGGGCAATTGCCCAAATTGGATTCGCCCAATTAAAGTTACGCAATCCTCTAGATGGTGTTTTCTCACGAGTTTTGTAAGGTGGTCGCGGTATGGACCTTCACCAACGAGCAAAAGGTGAGCGTTAGGAACTTCTTTAACAATCGCAGCCATCGACTCGATGAGTTTGTCTTGACCTTTGCGATGGACTAAGCGACCAACGCAAACAATGATCCTCTTGTCGCTAAGTCCTAGTGAGGCCTTAAGTTGCGTTGAATCAACTGGCGAGAAATGCTCAGTATCAATTCCCGGTGCAATTTTCACCATTGTCGATGCAGCACGTGAAGTTAAGGAACGTGAAATCGCACGGCGAGTAAACTCGCCGAGGTAAGTCAGGATGTCCGTTGTCGAACCAATGCGACGCATAATTAAAGTAAATGGAAAAACCTTGGACCACCACACCTCATGACCATGGGTTAGCGCGATAACTCTTGTGGCACCAGCTCTTCGAAAAGCCGCCGACATCAATGCAAGTGGTGCAGCGGCACCAAAGGTAACAACCTCAGTTTCTAACTCCCTGATTACTCGAGAAATCGTATGGCTGACTCGAGGCGTTGGCAGAAGTATTTTTGCCGTGTCGCGTATGACTGTTACACCATAATCTGCCTGCCAAGAGGCGTCATACTCTCGCGTATCACCTTGCGAAGATGTGTACACCGTAATTAGAGAGTCTGTTGAGTGCTCGATTAAACCCATAATGAAGCTTTCGATTCCCCCTGCTCGGGGACCAAAATCATTAGTTACAAAAAGTATTTTCTTCACTATCTACGCACCTTGACTGATGGATTGCCACCTAAAGATCCACGTACAGCCACAATTGTCAGAGCCGAAAACGCAACAAAAACCTCCCTGGGTGCATACATACATCACAGGCTAACTCTCTTTACGTGTTGGGCTCAACTCATAGAGCGAGGGTGGCCGCAGAAATAGCTCCAATACTGGAATGCTATGGCCATGAGTATCTCAGCCTCACTTGTAGTAGGCGCAGATGGCTCGACCACAAAATCTGGCTCATCTCGCGGAGTCACCTCTAGGGCAGATCGTACGGTTTTTCTTGAACGCCGACGGAGCTTTGATGCCATTCTTATTGGTGGAAATACGGCACGGAGTGAACCTTACAGTTTTTCTCCAGTACCTCTCATTGTGATTTCGCGATCGAGTACAAATCCGCTTCCCGAAAATCCTAATGTACATCTATGGAACACAACTCCCGCTCAAGCCATAATCCGTGCGCGCATCGAATTTGGAAAGCGAATTCTAGTTGAGGCAGGTGTGGAGATAATAAAAGAACTTCTCGCCGATACATTGATTGATGAGTTTTTTCTAACTGTTACTCGCGAACAAGATGGAGAAAACTATATTGATTGGAGAGAAATCCTAAATAGTTTTGCACAGTGTGATAGAAGCGAGATAGATGAGACCCTCTTTTTTCATGCCTACAACTAAAACGCTGAAATCATTGCAACACCAGTAACTGCCAAAACTATCCCAATATATTGAATGCGATGTAGCCGCTCATGTAAGAATTTAAAGGCCAAAACTGCAGTAGCTATTGGATACATTGAACCCAAAACCATTGCCACCGATACAGAACCTCTATTACAGGCGATACCTAAGAGTAGATTGGCTAGAAAATCAGCTACCCCGATGAAAAATAAACTTGGATACTCACTTTTTGTGAATCCACCGAAACTTCGAGCATGAAGTGCGATCCCCATCGTCACAAAAAATGTGGCAGCGCGCATTGTTACCATTGTCATTAAAGCACTTGATTGGGATCCAATTGAAATGAAAGTCAACGAAGTTCCAAAACCAACTGCAGCGCCAACTGCAAGTAGAAGAGGGCGCAAAGGCAGGCCTTGTCTGAGCTCTGGACCGCTGGCACAAAAGGCACCTGACAACGCCAAAATAATTCCGAACGAAGTTATAAGCGATAGTGACTCACCGTTGATTAAGGCATAGCCCAGCGGAATCACCGCACTCAGAGCGCTAATAGGAGAAACAACTCCCATGCTTCCTGAAGCTAACCCCGCATATAAACAGATAAGACCGAAGTAGCCAAAAAAACCTGCACAGATACCAGGAAGCAGGTATCCATCTGTGCCAAAGGCTTTGGCGTTCCCATCACCTGAAATAAGAACAAGAAAAACTCCGAAAAAAAGACCTAGAACCTGTGAGGCACCTAGAACGGCGATCGGGGCATGTTTCTTACTTAAACGCCCACCCTCAAAATCTGCCGTGCCCCACAAAAAACTAGAAAGGAGCGCTAAAAACGGGGTCATAGAGGGAAGGGTACCGCCCCGCCTCCCGCGAATTTCACGCCTAATACATACTCTAGGTGAATGGATGCCAATGGCTTCGAGAGATTATTAGTACAACTCCGCACCTTTACTCCTCGTGTCGAAATACTCCTTGAGGAGGTTCCAGCACCGCAGAAACTTGCCACCTACGCCTTCGCATTTTCGGTGGATGTAAGCAATGGAAAGCTCGGCAGTGAAGAGGATGAACTTGCTTCTGGCCGCTTTGTTTTACTCCATGAACCAGGTGGACAAGAGAGTTGGGAAGGAGAATTTCGCTGCGTAACTTTCGTGCGCGCCGATGTCGATTCGGCAATGGCTCAAGATCCGCTTTTGCCTGAGTTTGGATGGGGCTGGTTTTTGTCAGCACTTGAATCGGCAGAGTGCACTATCGCTGCACCAAGTGGAACCGTCACACGAGTAACAAGTGCCTCTTTCGGAAAATTATCACCTCGCCATGATGAATCCGAGATTGAGATTCGGGCATCATGGACTCCAATAATTTCAGATCCATCAGAGATTTTGAAGCACATCTCCGGTTGGTGCACACTCATCGCAGAGGTCGCCGGACTAGAAGAGATTGCGCCGGGAGTTTCGACAATATCTCCTGCTCAAACTCGTTAGTTACGTACATGCCAGAACTCCAAGAAGCTGTCCCTTTGCTTGTGCCATCGCAAGGCACTCCGCCAGTAATCAACACACTGCCGCTACTGACAGAGGCAATCGCCCACCTCGCTGCCGGAACTGGAGCATTTGCAGTCGATGCTGAACGCGCTTCAGGTTTTAGATATAGCGCTAGAGCATATTTAATTCAAATTAAACGAAAAGGTGGTGGACTGCATTTAATTGATCCAATTCCCTTTGGTCCAGCCCATCCTTCATTTAATCAGCTCAACGAGCTTCTCAATAGTGACGAGGTGATTTTGCATGCAAGTACGCAAGATTTGCCGTGTCTTCGTGAACTTGGAATCAACCCAACCCAACTTTTTGATACAGAGTTAGCCGGGAGAATTGCTGGTCTTCCTCGCGTCGGACTTGGCCCACTGTTGGAATCATTATTGGGAGTTGTGCTTGCTAAAGAGCACAGTGCTGCAGATTGGTCTACTCGGCCTCTGCCACAAGAGTGGCTGACATATGCAGCGTTAGATGTTGAACTACTCGTTGAGCTTCGTGATGCGTTGTATAAGATTCTTCAAACGGCGGGAAAGTTAGAGTGGGCAATGCAAGAGTTTGCCTCGATTCTCAAAGCTCCACCACCACCGCCACGTGTAGATCCATGGCGACGTACTTCTGGAATGCATAAAATTAAGCGCCGCGATCACTTAGCGATCATCCGTGAACTGTGGATAGCGCGCGATGCAATCGCCTCAGACCACGATATTGCCAGCGGAAAACTTCTCAGTGAT
Organism: Candidatus Planktophila sp.; assembly: GCA_030681675.1. Taxonomy (NCBI): domain Bacteria; kingdom Bacillati; phylum Actinomycetota; class Actinomycetes; order Candidatus Nanopelagicales; family Candidatus Nanopelagicaceae; genus Candidatus Planktophila; species Candidatus Planktophila sp. The sequence continues at coordinate 172,171 of JAUXRP010000017.1, read as the reverse complement.
TCAGCGATTATTGAGCTCGCCTTGAGAGCACCAACAACAAAGAAAGAGTTAGAGAAGGCGCTGCGCCCACTCGGTCTTCGCGCACGGTGGTTAGAAAACTCTTCCTCATGGATCGAGGCCATATCTCGTGCAGTGGCCCTGCCGGAAGATACATGGCCTGCGATGCGAAGTAATGTCGATACTTTGCCGCCCATTAAACTGTGGCGAGATAGGTTTCCTGAAAAATTCGCACCGCTCTCGCATGCGCGTGCGCTCATTGAAGGGCTGGCCATAGATAACTCGATTCCCATTGAAAATCTAATCTCTCCTGAGATCGTGCGCAGAATCTGCTGGTCCCCTCCTGCTCAATCAACCACAATCCGGGATGAAGCAGCTGTTCGTATCGCCCTAGCCGAACTGGGAGCTCGTGCCTGGCAGATTGATGTAGTAGCCCCGCACTTGGCCAATGCCCTATTGGAGCATGAGCCACACGTAATAGTTGAGACAGTGAGTGATATCACGACTAAGAGTGATTGAATTACGCAACAAAAGAGTTGCGGAATTCCCTTCTGTGAATTAGATTCTTCTTATGCTTAATTCATTCATAATTGCGCTGCGAGAGGGCCTTGAGGCGGCATTAATCGTTGGAATACTGATTTCTTACACGATTAAGGTCGGTCAACGAACTCTCCTAAAATACATCTGGGGTGGCGTCGTCGTAGCTGTTCTCTCCAGCGCTGGCTTTGGAACAATTTTAAACTTCACCTCTGCCGAACTCTCTGATCGTGGTGAAGAGGCCTTTGCCGGCATCACATCGTTATTGGCCGTTGCAGTGGTCACGTGGATGGTCTTTTGGATGAAACGAACAGCGCGTTCTCTGCGCAGCGATTTAGCTAAAAAAGTAGACAAAGCCGTCTCTGTTGGCCCTATAGCACTGGCAACGGCGGCATTCCTTGCCGTAGTCCGCGAAGGTCTTGAGACCTCCCTGTTTGTCTATTCAAACTTTAAAAGCGTGGACAGTCCACTGAACTCGGCTATTGGATTAATTGCAGGTTTTCTCTTAGCGATTGCCTTGGGATATCTGCTCTATCGCAGCTCAATTCACTTAGATCTCTCGAAATTTTTCACGTACACAGGAGTCGCACTCGTCATCGTTGCAGCCGGTGTCCTCTCATATGGAATCCACGAGTTCCAAGAACTTGGATTCTTACCTGGCGCCGATGCATTTGCGTGGGATGTAACCTCCGTCATCGCCAAAGAATCACTTCTCGGTGGTCTTTTAGCAGGAATGGTCGGCTTTGATACCACGACCTCCTGGCTACAACTTGGAATCTATATTCTCTATCTCATCGCCGTTCTCACACCCTTTCTATCTAATGAGCGTAAAAAGGCGGTTGTAAAAGCATAATCAATCTGGCTCACAAATCCCTTACTGATGGGTAACATATGCCCTAACCATTAGTAAGGGATTTCTTATGTCACGTTCAGTTGTCTTAGTCGATGCCGTTCGCACCCCATTTGGAAAGGCCGGCAGTTTATATGCCGGTACACGCGCAGATGATCTTATGGTCCGCGCAATCCGTGGATTATTAGATCGCAATCCACTCGTCGATCGTGCATCGATTGATGATGTTGCAATCGCCGCTGCTACCCAAAGTGGTGATCAAGGAATGAACATTGGGCGAAGCGCAGCTTTATTATCGGGTCTACCAAATACCGTTCCGGGTTACTCCATCGATCGATGGTGTGCTGGCGCGCTTACTGCAGTGACAACAATTGCCGGTGCGATTGCAATGGGTGCAAATGAAATTGCAATTGCTGGTGGCGTTGAACATATGGGAAACCATCCAATAGGTGAAGGCCTAGATCCAAATCCACGCTTTTTAGCTGAACGAATCGTTGAGCAAGATGCCTTGGCGATGGGTGCAACTGCCGAACGATTACATGATCGCTTCCCTAGCATTACAAAACTTCGCGCAGATACATATGCACTTAACTCCCAAATTAAAACCGCTAAAGCATATGCGGCTGGTTTCATACAGCGCGATTTAATTCCTACTGCTGCGCGTAACGCCGAACTTGGATGGGCGATTGCAACGGTAGATGAACCTCCACGTCCAGCAACTACTATGGAAGCACTATCTGGATTGAAAACTCCATTTCGACCTGCCGGCAGAGTCACTGCCGGAAACTCATCGGGATTAAACGATGGTGCAACTGCCGCGTTACTTGCAAGTGAAGATAAAGCAGTTGAACTCGGTTTAACGATTAAAGCTCGATTAGTTACATTCGCTTTCGCTGGTGTCGAACCTGAAGTTATGGGTTATGGGCCAGTACCGTCAACTATTAAAGCTCTTAAGCAAGCTGGATTAAATATTGAAGATATTGGACTCATTGAGATTAACGAGGCTTTTGCCGTGCAAGTCTTAGCCTTTTTAGAATATTTTGGAATCGCAGATGATGATGTTCGAGTTAATCCATTTGGTGGTGCAATTGCAGTTGGCCATCCCCTTGCATCCTCAGGTGTGCGTTTGATGCTCAATTTAGCTCGAAGTTTCGAAGACCATCCAGAGATCCGATATGGAATAACCACAATGTGCATCGGTCTCGGAATGGGTGGCACTGTTATTTGGGAAAACCCTCACTTCAAAGGAGATGTCAAGTAAATGACTACCGAATTAAAAATGCCAGAGGGTGCACCGGAAGAAGTAGTTACACATGCCCTTGTACGTGATGTTGATCTAACTGCATTCGGTGGTGATGGGATGATGGCTCTTATTACCCTTGATAATGGGCAAGACCATAACCGTCCAAATACTTTTGGACCTGCCTCTTTAGTATCACTGAAGGAAGCAATTGCCGATGCAATTTCACGTACACCCGCAGCGATAGCGATTACAGGAAAACCATTTATATTCGCCGCTGGCGCTGACTTATCGGCGCTATCTTTTATTGAAAACCGAGATCAGTCTCTTGCCATAGGCAAATTAGGCCACGATGTTTTTCGAACCCTCGATGAGTGTGCAATCCCTACCTTTGCATTTATTAATGGTTTGGCCTTAGGCGGGGGTCTAGAAGTTGGACTTCACTGCAATTACCGCACGCTTGCAAGTACCGCATTCACGGCCCTTCCTGAAGTTTTTCTTGGTCTAGTTCCTGGATGGGGCGGTGCAACAATTTTGCCAAAACTCATCGGGCCAGAACGCGCCGTACAAGTAATTATTCTTAACTCACTTAACAACAACACCATGATGAAAGCCAAAGATGCCTTAAAACTAGGTGTTGTAGATGCAGTTTTTGAACCAGCTGATTTTATTGAACGCTCTATTGAATTTGCCGTCTCAATCCTAAACAGACAAACTATTATTGAACGCAAGGATTACAGTAATGATCCTGCATGGGAATCCGCACTTGAAAGCGGACGAATTGCAGCCCTCAAGAAGTACGGAGGCGCTGAAATAGCCGCTCCAATGAAAGCGCTCGAACTTATCGCTGCTGCAAGAGGTAATACTCGTGGCGAAGGATTTGACGCAGAAGACCAAGCTCTCGCTGATTTGACGATGAGCGATCCGCTTCGTGCATCTCTGTATGCCTTTAACCTCATTCAAAAAAAGCGTAAGAAAGTTGAGGGCGCACCTAAGCCTGTATTGGCCCGTAAAATTAATAAAGTCGGTGTTGTTGGTGCCGGGCTTATGGCTTCACAGTTAGCGCTTTTACTTCTTCGCAATCTAAAGTGCCCCCTTGTTATGAGCGATATAGATCAAGCGCGCGCTGACAAAGGTGTCGCTTGGGTCCACAACGAGTTAGCTAAAGCGGTGGAAAAGAAGCGAATGAGCCCAGAGTCGGCTGCTCGCCTTGTTCCCTTAATTACTGGCTCTGCCGATCAAAATATATTTGCTGGGTGCGACTTTGTTATCGAGGCGATTTTTGAAGAGCTTGAACTTAAACAGGAACTCTTTAAAAAGTTGGAGCAGATTGTCTCGCCCGAATGCGTTTTGGCAACTAACACATCATCGCTCTCGGTTGAAAAGATGGGCCTAGGTCTGAAAAATCCCGAACGTGTAGTTGGTTTCCATTTCTTCAATCCAGTCGCCGTGATGCCTTTACTAGAAATTGCTCGCACTAGCAGTACCGATGATGCAACAACTGCCACGGCAGTTGCCGTTGGTAAAGAGCTCAAAAAGACAATGATCATCTGTAAAGATGCCCCAGGATTTGTCGTCAACCGGTTATTAACTCGCTTTATGGGCGAAATTACCGATGCCGTTGATGAGGGAACACCTCCAGAAATTGCCGATAGTGCAATGAGTTCTACAGGTTTTCCAATGTCACCTTTCCAACTCTTAGATCTTGTTGGCCCTGGCGTGGCATTACATGTCTCCAAAACTTTGCATGAAAATTTAGGCGATCGCTATCGAATTTCTCCCACTATGCAGGCGATGGTCGATCAAGGGGTACGAAACTTCTATATCAAGAGCGAAGACGGTTCAACCTCCACGAATCCGATTGCGCTTGCTTTAATACCGAAGGGTGAATCACCATCTACGGCAGAAGCGGTTCGCATGCGGGCATTAACCGCCCTTGCAGTTGAAGCTCGAATGATGCTCGATGAAGGTGTTGTCGCAACAGCTGCTGAAATCGATTTATGCATGCTCATGGGCGCTGGTTGGCCAATGCATTTAGGTGGAATTTTGCCGTACTTAGATCGCGAAGGTATTAGTGATTCTGTGTGCGGTTCGCGTTTTCATCCACGCGGGGTTGCATCTCTTCCTTAAAACTGCTGCTCCACTCAACAACACTTCGTGAAATGTTTTGAGCGGTAATTCCAATATCGCCTAAAATTTCGCTGCGCTTTGAATGCTCCAAGAACTCAAGTGGAACTCCAATTGAGTGAAGTGGAACGTGGACTCCAGCATCGCGTAAAAGTTCAGATATAGAACTTGCTATTCCGCCATGTCGGATTCCATCTTCAAGCACAACAACGCTTGTGTACCGTTGAGCCATCGCAACCAAAGATTGCGGTAATGGTTTAACCCATCGGGGATCAATAACGGTTACGCCAACGCCCTCCCGATATGCCTGGGAGGCGGCCTCCACCGCTAATCCTGCCATCGCTCCAACGCTAATCATGAGGACATCGGCGCTCTCACCACGATATAAAACATCTATGCCATCTCGTCGCTCAAAGGCTGGAATATCAATCTGAACCGCGCCTTTGGGAAAGCGCAGCATGGATGGGGCATCACTGATATCTATCGCCTCGCGAAGTAGTTCACGTAGCCGTGCTCCATCTCGCGGAGCGGCAACGTGCAAAGTTGGCACGATTCCCGTCAACGCCAAATCCCAGATTCCATGGTGTGAAGGCCCATCATCGCCAGTTATGCCGGCGCGATCTAAGACAAAAGTTACTCCTGCCTTGTGGAGTGCTACATCGAGTAGTAACTGATCAAAGGCTCGATTGAGAAAAGTTGAATACACGGCAATAACAGGATGAATTCCCGTAAAGGCCATTCCCGCGGCGCTAGTGACAGCATGCTGTTCGGCAATTCCAACATCAACGGTGCGCTCTGGGAACAACTGGGAAAATTGATCAAGACCTGTTGGTCCCAGCATCGCAGCTGTAATCGCCACAATATCTTTTCGCTCTTTGCCTATCTCAACTATCTCGGAGGCAAAAATATTTGTCCACGTCAGAGCGCCCTTAGAAAGTGGCTCCCCCGTTTCAGGATCCACAATTCCTACCGCGTGGAACTTTTCAGCCTCGTCGGCAACTGCCGGCTTATGGCCTCTTCCTTTTTCGGTAATTGCATGAACTAAAATCGGCGCACCATACTCCTTGGCTTGAAGCAATGCGCGCTCCATTGCAAGGATGTCATGGCCATCAATTGGGCCCATATATTTAATACCTAAATCTTCAAACATGCCTTGAGGTGCAATAATATCTTTAATTCCCTTTTTCATACCGTGCAATGTGTCATAAATTGGACCACCCACTACGGGTGTCTTATGAAGAACGTCCTTGCCCCAATCCAAAAACTTTTCATATCCACTGGTAACGCGAAGTGTCGACAGATACGTTGCGACACCTCCAATAGTTGGTGAGTATGAACGTTCATTATCATTGATAACGATAATTAGATTTCGCTTTTTTGCCGTTGCAATGTTATTAAGAGCCTCCCACGACATTCCGCCAGTGAGTGCTCCATCGCCTACAACTACTACAACATGACGATCTTCAACGCCTTGTACTGAAAAACCACGAGAGATTCCATCGCCCCAAGAAAGCGCGGTCGAGGCATGTGAGTTCTCAATAACATCATGAACGCTCTCACCGCGATTTGGATAGCCAGAAATGCCACCCCGTTGGCGTAGCTGACCAAAGCTATCTGCTCGGCCCGTTAGAATTTTATGAATATAGGATTGATGGCCGGTATCAAAGAGAATTACATCTTTAGGAGATTCAAATGCTCGATGGATAGCGATCGTCAGCTCGACTACACCCAAATTGGGTCCTAGGTGACCACCGGTCTTAGAGACTTTCTCAATCAGGAAGCTACGAATTTCATCGCTGAGCTGCTTTAACTGTTCGGAATTGAGCCCCGCTAAATCTGCAGGAGATTTAATCGCTTCTAACATGGAGATATTTTAGATGCTTAGTCTCATAAGAGCGAACGCAGGACATACTGCATAATGCCGCCGTGACGATAGTAATCGGCCTCTCCCGGTGTATCTATACGTACTTTCGCACTAAAGCTCTTATCTCCCGCCGTGACGATGAGTTCTTTTGGTACCCCACCTGTATTTAGCGCAGTGATTCCAGTGATCGAAAATACTTCAGTGCCATCTATTCCTAAACTCTCGGCGCTCTCGCCATCCTTAAACTGCAAAGGTAGAACTCCCATACCAATTAGATTAGAGCGGTGAATACGCTCGAAACTTTCGGCAATTACAGCCCGCACTCCTAGAAGTGCAGTTCCTTTTGCTGCCCAGTCACGTGAAGAACCCGATCCATACTCTTTACCTGCCAGAATCACCAACGAAACACCGGCGCTTTGATATGCCACAGATGCATCAAAAATTGTTGCTTGATCACCATTGCTCAAGAAGTTGCGAGTAAAGCCACCTTCAACCCCATCAAGTAATAGATTCTTCAAACGAATATTTGCAAAAGTTCCTCGTATCATTACTTCGTGATTTCCTCGACGCGAACCATACGAGTTGAAATCGCTACGTTGGATTCCGTGATCGGCTAAATAAACCCCTGCTGGTGAATCAACCTTAATGTTTCCGGCAGGTGAGATGTGATCTGTAGTCACTGAATCTCCTAACATAACCAAAACACGTGATCCCGAAATATCAGTAACTGGCGTAGGAGTTTTCGACATTGCTTCAAAGTACGGAGGTTTGCGAACATAAGTGGAGTTGGCATCCCATTCAAATGTTTTACCGCTAGGAGTAGAAAGTGATTTCCATCGGTGGTCTCCATCAAATACTGATGCATAATCTTTAGTAAACATCGCCGATGAAATCGAACTCTCTATCACCGATTGAATCTCTTGAGGTGTTGGCCAAATATCTCTAAGGTAGACGGGATTTCCATCGAGATCATTGCCAAGCGAGTCTCTTTCAAAATCATGGTCCATCGTTCCAGCGATTGCATAGGCAACAACTAACGGTGGAGAGGCTAGGTAATTCATCTTTACATCAGGGCTGATCCGACCTTCAAAATTGCGATTTCCTGAGAGAACGGCAACAACGGCTAGGTCGTTTTCATGTATGGCGCTGCTAATTGCCACAGGAAGTGGACCTGAATTTCCTATGCACGTTACACACCCATAACCAACTAAGTAGAAACCTAACGCCTCCATGTATTTCGTTAAATCAGCGCGGTCGTAATAGTCAGTGACTACTTTAGAACCAGGAGCAAGTGTTGTTTTAACCCAAGGCTTGGATTTCAAGCCTTTTTCCACCGCTTTCTTTGCAAGCAAGGCCGCGCCAATCATTACTGATGGATTCGAAGTATTTGTACATGAAGTAATGGATGCAATAACTACATCACCATTTTTTACACGTGTGTTACCTGCAGCAACTTCTCCTTGCGCGCTTTCTTTCGAGAAGTATGTTGGAAGAATTTTTACAAATGCCTCCTTTGAATCACGCAGCGAAATACGATCCTGAGGGCGTTTAGGCCCGGAAATTGATGGCACTACCGTTGATAAATCCAGCTCAACAACTTGCGAATAACGGGGCGCGATTAAAGGATCGTGCCACAATCCTTGAACTTTGGCATAACTTTCAACTAATGCAACCTGTTCATCGCTTCGGCCAGTCAATCTTAAATATCGCAACGTTTCATCATCGATAGGAAAAATCGCGCAAGTTGATCCATATTCAGGACTCATATTTCCTATCGTTGTACGATTAGCCATTGGTACAGAGACAACACCGGGACCAAAAAACTCTACGAACTTTCCAACAACTCCGGTTTTGCGCAAAATTTCTGTAATGGTCAATGCCATATCAGTTGCCGTCGTACCGAGAGATAGCTCACCGGTGAGCTTGAAACCAACTACTCGTGGAATTAACATTGAAACGGGTTGGCCAAGTAGAGCGGCCTCTGCTTCAATTCCTCCGACTCCCCATCCTAAAACTCCAAGTCCATTAACCATGGTTGTATGAGAATCTGTACCAACTACGGTATCTGGGTATGCCCGAACTACTCCGTTAACTTCTCGAATCATTACCACTCGAGCTAAGTACTCAATATTAACTTGATGAACTATTCCCGTTCCAGGAGGCACAACTTTGAACTCATCGAATGCGCTTTGACCCCATCGCAAAAAGCGATATCGCTCTTGATTGCGTTCATACTCAATGTCAGTGTTGCGCTCAAAGGAGTCTTTCGAGCCAAATACATCGGCAATAACCGAGTGGTCAATTACGAGCTCAGCAGGTGCCAAGGGATTTACTTTTGAGGCATCTCCCCCTAATTCAACGATCGCCTCTCGCATTGTCGCAAGATCTACAACGCAAGGCACGCCTGTGAAATCCTGCATAATCACACGCGCTGGCGTGAATTGAATCTCTGTATCTGGCTCAATCGCTGGATCCCAGTTAGCTAGCGCTTTGATGTGAGTTTCAGTGATATTAGCGCCATCTTCGGTGCGCAGAAGGTTTTCTAGAAGAATTTTAAGTGAGTATGGAAGGTTTGAAGCCCCTTCAATAGCAGAGATATCAAATATCTCGAAACTCTTGCCCGCAACCTCTAATTTCTTCTTTGCGTTAAAAGAGTTTCTACTCATATTCTCACCTTTCGCTAAAATATAGCTAATTAAAGGCAATAATACTCAAACTGGTCGGTACAGCGCAACACACTCAACATGATGCGTCATTGGATAGAGATCAAAAGCCCTCAATGTGCTTAGTGAATAGCCACGTGCTTCCAAGTAAGCAGAATCGCGTGCAAGTGAGGCTGGATCGCACGAAACATAAACGATAGCTCTAGGCCGCAATCGCGACATTTCTGCAACCACAATCTTACCGGCACCTTCACGTGGTGGATCCAGGACAATCACATCGGCATGTGACACACGAGGCAAAAGTTTCGCTACATCACCTAAGAGTATTTTTACATTCTGGTTTCCTGCAAAATTTCGCATAGCATCGGCCGTTGCGCTTTTACTTCCCTCAAGTAAATCGATGCTTCCGCTGGATCCAACGCGCTCTACAATTGAAGATGTAAAGAGACCAACGCCACCATAAAGGTCTAGGACATGATCGCCTTCAACTAATTGCGCAAATTCAAGAACTACATCGGTCAGAAGCGTAGGGGCGTTAATGTGGCTTTGCCAAAAAGAATTCTGACTCACCTCTAATGTTTTACCCATGACTTCTTCATGCACGATCTGACTACCTTCAGTCAATCTTGCCTTCCCTTCACCGTTTTTTAGTGATAGCGCAATCGTGCGTTCTTGATTTGATGATGCACTGACCTCAACCCGAACGTCGGGCTTCCATCTACGCGCGGCAAGCTCATGAATATTCATACTTTTAACGGCAATGAGGCAGTCATCTACTGGAATAACGGTGTGGCTTCTGGCGGCAAAAAATCCGAGCTTACCCTCTTGATTCGTAGTCGCAATTAAACGTGTGCGCCAGTGCAATGGCTCTGCGACTTCTTCAACGTTGACAGCTACATCCATTGAGGCGATACGTGAAAACTGTTCAGTTATTACATCGGCCTTGAGTTGTCGTTGACGGGTCAGGCTTATGTGTTGAAAATCGCAACCACCACAGCCATTGCGATGAGCAAAGGAGCACGGGGCTATAACCCGGTCAGAAGAAGCCTCTAAAACCTCTATAACATCGCCTCGATTAAATGATGTACCTGCAGACGTTATGGTTATCCGCACTCTCTCACCTGGAATTGCATGGCGAACAAAAATTACTACCCCACCATGCCTTGCGATGAAATGACCACCATGGGCCACCTTTTCTATCAGAACCTCAAGGACATCTCCTGCAGCCAAGCGAGTTGCATTAGTTGATGACATGGAAGTAAGCCTATGGGTGTAAGTTAATGTATATGCACGTTGTCATCATGGGTTGCGGCCGAGTCGGTTCTTCTCTTGCTATTGAACTCGAGGCAGCTGGCCATACCGTGGCCATCATCGATCAATTGCGTGAGGCATTTAGACGACTTGGTCCAGATTTTAAAGGGACTACTGTCACTGGAATCGGATTCGACCGAGATGTATTGCGAGAAGCGGGAATTGAAAAGGCTGAAGCATTTGCAGCCGTTAGCAATGGTGATAACTCCAATATTTTGGCCGCACGAGTAGCCCGCGAAAATTTTGGTGTAAAAAATGTAGTTGCCAGAATTTACGACCCAGGACGTGCAGAGATTTATCAGCGCGTTGGTATTCCCACCGTTGCAACTGTTTTGTGGGCAACCGATCAAATTCTTCGCCGCTTGCTTCCTGATGGTTCGCGTTCAGAGTGGCGTGATGCAAGTGGGAAGATTCAGCTGTGTGAAATGCATCTTCACGACGATTGGTATGGACGACAAATTCTCCTCATTGACAAACTCACCTCCGCAAGAGTCGCATTTATTACACGAGAAGTTGGAATGATCCCCGATGAACATACAGTTTTGCAGCAAGGCGACTTAGTTCATGTCATGGTTGCCGAAGAGGATACGGCTCGAGTTGAAGCTATTCTCGCTAACTCGCCAGAAAGAAAACACGAATGAGAATTGCTATAGCCGGTGCAGGAAATGTAGGTCGCGCAATTGCCCGTGAATTATTAGATAATGGACATCAAGTCCTTCTCATTGACAAAGACCCAAAAGCGCTCAAACTCGAGAGTGTTCCAGATGCCGAATGGTTGATGGCAGATGCATGCGAGATAACCTCACTCGACAAGGCGCATTTGAATAACTGCCATGTTTTGGTGGCGGCAACTGGTGATGACAAAGCAAATCTAGTTACCTCCATGTTAGGCAAGACTGAATATGGCGTTCCGCGGGTAGTCGCGCGGATCAATCATCCAAAAAATGAGTGGCTCTTTGATGCATCATGGGGCGTAGATGTCGCAGTATCAACTCCGCGAATTATTGCAGCCCTGGTTGAAGAGGCAGTGAGCGTTGGTGATGTTGTTCGATTATTCTCGATTAAAAGCGGCCAAGCAAATCTTGTAGAGCTCACTCTGCCCGATGGTTCGGCCTGTATCGGTAAAACAGTTGAAGAGATTCAACTACCAGATGATACGGTCCTTGCCGCGATTGTTCGCGATGGTCGCGTTATCACACCTAAGGTTCATGATGTATTTGCAGCTGGAGATGAACTTCTCTTTCTCGCCACCGCTGAAGCTGAAATAAAAATTAAAGCCTGTTTTATAGCTTAGCGATATGGAACTTCAAGAGTAATTTTAGTTCCCCTATTTGGCTGGCTTTCAATCGTCACAGTCCCCTTTAACAATTTCGTCCTTTCATCAATTCCGCGCAACCCTAGCCCTGTCTCGGCAGGTGGTCCTATTGGTGATAATCCACAACCATTGTCTCCTATTGAAACTGTGAAACTTCTATCATTGAAAAGTAACAGGAGTTCTGCGTAAGTTGCGCCAGAGTGGCGCTCAACATTATGCAGCGCCTCTTGAACAATCCTAAAAATAAGCAGTTCATCTCTAGGTGGCAATCTATGTGGTCCGCCAATAATATTCATAGCTATCTGAATCTCTGATCTATCTTGAAGGTCGCCGGCCAGCCAATCAATTGCATCTATTAGACCGAGATCATCTAGAAGTGATGGCCTTAAATCTTTGCAATAGCGCCGAACATTTACAATTATATCTTCAAGGGTTTTGTGAATCCTTGACAAGCGGGGCTTTTGACTTTCCAAATTTTCTGACTTACTCACGGCAGCAATTTCAACTAATGCGTCAAGTAAAGATTGAAGGGTTTCATCATGAAGTTCACGCGATAGACGCAGTCGTTCCTCTTCTTGTGCTTCAGTAGCGAGCTCGATATAGATTTCAAGATTTTCTTTAGCTTTCAAGAGACGAAGGTTGGACTCGCTCGCCGCTAACGCTGCCTCATTTTCACTGTCGACACGATTTGCAACAATTATTGCAATAACACTAATGATTGCAAATTGTGTCATAGTTCCTATTCTGGCAATGAGGCTATGACCAACTATCTCTGGAATTGAAAGCACAAAGGCCCAAAGCGCAGTAGGGATTGCACCTTTTCGACCAAAGTTTAATGCAGCATAAACAACTGGAATCAAGAAAATCGAAATTGACAGCAAATAGAGTTCTGACTTGTCACTGAGTAGTAGTTTATCATCAAAATATACATGGGTAACCTCAATCGTAAGTACCATGAATTGAATTGTCCAAAATCGGAGATCTCGAAATGGAGGCACAGTATTGCGCAACCAGGTGTTGGCTCTCTGACCAAAGGGTTCTCTTGTAGTTTTAGCCACTTGCATCATTGTTCAAGTTCAATCCACTTATTTCTGACCGCTTTGGTCACCGCCTCAGTTCTCGATGACACATTCAGCGCTTCAAATATATTGTGCAAGTGTGCTTCAACTGTTCTCACACTCAGAAATAACTCTCGCGCAATTGACTTATTTGAGGATCCTTTTGCTACTAATTTCAATACATGAATTTCGCGCTCGCTCAAACCATGGATTTCGGTACCACCTCGAGATATTCTTGAAAGAACCTTTCGCGCAATAGTTGACGAGAGAGCTGACCCACCACTTGCTACTTTGATGATTGATTCACTCAATTCTTGAGCCTCCACTGATTTCAGTAAGTATCCACTAGCTCCAGCTTCAAGTGAGGCGTTTATGTACTGATCATCATCGTAAACCGAGAGGATAATTACTTCAATCTCTGGAAATTCAGATGTAATTTTTTTAGTCGTCTCAATGCCATTCACTCCCGGCATAGAAATATCCATGAGAATAACGTTTGGGCGGTGTTTTTTTGCCAATTCGTACGCCTCAATGCCATTCGAACCCTCACCAATTACCTCGATTTGACTGACTATTGCCGAAAGGCGGTCAATGATGCCAGCTCGGAATATGGAGTGATCATCAACTACAAGAACGCGAATTGTCTTATCGCTCGAGGTGATTTCATTCATAATCTGAAGAGTATATGTCTTATTGGCTCACCTACATTGAAGTCCATCGAGATGGTTACCTACCGACCTCTAAGTATTTTCACCTACGAAGAGTGCGTTAAGCATCAATGTGTTGCCTACCCGACTCAGTGAAGTATTTGAGATGGTAACCCAAGAACAAATAGAGTCTTTTTACACTTAAATGGAGGAAATAATGATTAGTTCAAAGATTAAATCAAGGCGTGGAGTTGTTAGTGCAATTGCGCTAACGGCAGCCGCGTTACTGACTTTAACTGCCTGTGGTGGTTCAAAGGCCGACGAGGCAGCAGATCCAGTTGATACAGCTATTGCCCTAGTTGAGGCCCTTCCAGCGGGACAGTGGATCTCTAACTTTAGTGACTATAAGGAGGCAGTCAATTGGGATGCCGCCGAAGTACTAGCGTTAGATTTAGGCGCAGGAACAATATCGCCTTCAAATCTAGTTCTCCAGGCAGGTTTGCCCTATGAGATCCAAATTATGAACAGCGACACTGTCGACCATACATTCTCGGCGTTAGATTTCATGCGCGCTTCAGCTGTTCGCAAAGTTGAATCCCCTGGAGCAGAGGTAAAGATGCGTCTCTTCAAAGATATAACAATATTCGCGGGAATGACCATGAATCTTTTCGTTGTGCCAGTTATCCCCGGCGTATTAAAGATGGAAAACCTCATTGATGGTGCTTTAACAGCTAGCGGAACAATTTCAGTTGAAGGTACTGCTCCAACTACACCAGCACCAGTTATTGAGAGCGTTAGCACTGTCGGTGAAATTGCAGGTGCAGATGCACTTATTGCCGCAGCTGATTGGGATTCGGCAGCAACTATTACAGAAGAAATGGGAGATAACGGTGACGCTCACTTTTACAAGACCAAGATTATTAATCTCAAATTAAATGAGCCAGTAATCCTCACTTTTGCAAACAATGGAAATACTCTCCATGTCTTCGAGGCAGAGGAGTTCTTGATGACTTGCGCTGCTTTTAAGATTACTAGCACAGAGGGAAGTGTGACAGGCGGCATCATTCGTCCATCAGACCTTGAAGTTGGTGGAGCTGCAAATCTCTACATTATTCCAACTAAAGCAGGAACATACACTCTCCTCGATGAGGGTACTGACATGAAAGCAACAATCGTAGTCAAGTAGTTAGGAATCCCCTGGGGCGATCCCCCAGGGAGTTTCTATTTTAATAATTGAACCACTGAGAGAATTAGAGGCCAGGCAATGTTAAATAAAGGCGTAAAACGTGGAATTAGAAAAGATTTAGGACTAACTCCCGCAGGCGACCCCTGTGTGGAGGAAGCGGATCTATCACGGCGAAATATGCTCTATGGACTTGGCGCTCTCGGAGTTGCATCTATGAGCGGTGCGCTAGGTTTAATAAATTATTCCGAAGAAGCGCAAGCGGTGACTTCGAATTCTCTAGAACATCAATGGTGTCGAGTCATCGATCTTCGGGCTTGTACGGGTGAGAGGAAGTGTGTCTCAAGCTGTCAAACGCGACATGGACTTCCACCTGAGCAGACATGGATGCGCGTTCTCTCCTGGCAAGATGAGGTCGGGAAAGAATTCTTCATGCCAGTGCCTTGTCAGATGTGCGAAAATCCCCCCTGCTTGGATGTATGTCCTGTCAGCTCTACATTTCGCACACCTGAAGGCATTGTCCTTGTCGATCAGGAAACCTGCATCGGCTCTCGAGCCTGCATGGCGGCATGTCCTTATGAAGCTCGATATTTCAATTGGAGCAAGCCAGCTGAGACAAATCGAATGCCCGCTCCATCACCTAACACACCCGAATTTCCAAAGAATCAATTGGGCACTGTAGGTAAATGTGTGCTTTGTGCTGATCGGATGCCCTATACAAATGAACTGCCTTCCTGTGTTGACGCCTGCCCCAATGGAGTTCATTACATCGGTGACTTCGTAACCGATGTAGCGGTCAATGGCCGTAAAACTGTAAAACTTTCAACGTTCCTAAGTGAGAACAACGCAGTTCGATTTAAGGAAGAACTTGGTACGAATCCACGCACCTACTACATCTTAGGTAACGGACAACCTCTTGGTGGTCCAGAAGGAGCCGTCAAATGATTACAACTGCCGACCCGATTCAAGTAGCGATTCGACCATTTAAAAAAGCAAGTGTTAAGTTTTGGATTGCGATTGGTGTACTTAGTGCAATTGTACTTGTTGGAATTTTCGCTTGGGTAATTCAATTACGTCTAGGTATGGGAGCAGCTGGTTACACAGATCGTTCTTTTTGGGCGATTTATATTGCCGATGTTGTCGCCTTTATCGGCGTTAGTTATGGTGGGGCCGTTGTTTCGGCAATCCTCTTAATTACTGGAGTCTCCTGGCGTGCCCCGTTAGCTCGATTATCGGAGGGAATGGCCGTGGTTACAGTTTTGATTGGCGCGGCACTGATTGTTCCTCACCTTGGCCGCCCAGATCGTCTAATGAATATGTTTTTGCAACCTAACTTTAAATCGCCAGTTTTTTGGGATTTTGTCGCGATTACGACATACATGCTTGCATCCTTCGTATTCTTCCTCGTTCCACTCATTCCAGACATGGCAATTTTACTTGAAGAACATCCGAATGAGCTCGGTAAGCGTCGAACAACTCTTTATAAATTCTTTTCGAAAGGCTGGATTGGCTCAAACAAACAACATAAAACCTTACATGGGGCAATTACGATTCTCGCAATTTTAATCATTCCTTTAGCCGTTTCTGTGCACTCCGTCCTCTCCTGGGCATTTTCCTTAGTAAGTCGTCCAGGTTGGCATGAGAGTATCTGGGCCCCCTATTTTGTTATCGCCGCACTATATTCGGGAGTGGCTTTAGTCATCATTGTCACTGCGGCTTTCCGACGTGGATATCATTTGGAAGAATTTATTCATGAACGCCATTTCATTCGTCTCGGATTCCTAATGGCCGCACTCGGAGCAACATATCTATATTTAACTTTTGCCGACATTTTGCCAGGTGCTTATCTTGGTGAGAGGGGCGTAAGTCAGGTGGTCTTCGACACAATTGCCGGTAAATTTGCCATTTCCTTTTGGCTCTTTATAATCGCTGGAGGTGTAGCTCCAATTATCCTTGTAGCGCTCCCACAGACTCGAAATATCTGGGGCATAGTCATTGCCTCGGTCCTAGTCGTAATTGCGTTGTGGCTTAAGCGACTAGTTATGGTAATTGAAACCGCGCATTACGATCGTTTAACCCAGTCTTTCGGTGATTACTACCATTTCACATGGATTCCTATAGCAATCACGCTCGCGGCAACTGCAGCAATCCCGCTGTTGCTTATGCTCCTCTTCCGAGTTTTTCCCATTCTTGCAATCAATGAGATCCAAGAAGCCGAGAGCGAAGAGGAAGCTCTTCACGCTTCAAAATCCACATCCATGGCAATGAAAGCCTCAGTTGGCGCTTTCATTCTTGTTGCCGCTGTTAGCGCAATTAGCATCGTTGGCGCAACCCCCTCTGTTGCAGCACAAGACAACCTATCTCTCACTGCCGTAACAAGTGGGGCTAAAGTCACTCTCACCGCCACCGTTCTCAATGGAATGGTTCCTGTGTATGACGCACCGGTTGATTTTTACGAGAGTACTAAAATGTTTAAGCCAGGAACAAATCCGATTCCACTTGGGCGTGAGCTAACTGATATAAATGGCATCGCCAGTCTGACTTACACTTCTGTTGTTAACGGTCCAAAGAATGTATCGGTTACCTACTATGCAGATGTAGAAGGTGAGCCGGCCATCGCTTCCACTGATATTGATATAAACGGGGCAATTTCCCCCTACGAAGAAAGAGCGCCTAAAGTTCTTGCTGGAGCTGGTCAAGTGCTAGTCAAGGTTTTATTCACACTTGTCTTCATAGTTTTCGTGACTGTTATCGCGCAGATTGTAAGACTTCGCCGCGTAATGCGACTTCAATAAAACCTTAACTCTTAGCCGCCCCATCAGTGTGAACCGGTGGGGCGGTTTTGATTACGAGCCAGGATAAATAGGCTGCTGCAAAAAAGAGCGGATAGCCCATTGCTAGATTAACAGTTCCTAATAAATTAACGTTTCCACTGCGATAAATCGGATACTGAATAGCAACGCGCAGGAAGAACATCGCAACCCAAATCCAACTCGCACGTATGTATGCTTTTTTTCGCGCCGAGTCGTTTCTCCAAAGAAAATTCTCTCCGAGCAATGGACCTAATACAACGCCAAGAATCGGCCAACCAGCAAGATTACCTAATAAATATGCGCTGCCATAAGCCAAATTAGTCAGAAGTTTTGGAATATAGAAATCTGATGCATCACCGCTTTTGTTAGCAAAGTAAGCACATATTAGTACGCCCAGTAATCCAGAGATGGCATGTTGAACCGTATCTCTCTTTGCTAAACGCAGAATTGCTAAAAGCATTGAAAGAATGACTGCATATGTAAGCGCCACTTTGAGTTCATTGTTAATATTAAAAACTATAAGAAAAACTATTGCGGGAAGGCCGGAATCAATAAGACCTTTCTTGCCGCCAAGGGCGCTCATTACCTTGTCACGATCTTGATTATGTCCGCTCATACACTCCCCGTCGATCCAAATCCAGCACTACCGCGCTCCGATTCCGGAAGTTCGGTTACTTCTATAAACTCAGCTCGCTCAACTCTTTGAATAACTAACTGAGCGATGCGATCACCTTTTTTAAAGGAGATCTCCACTTTTGGATCGAGATTTATCACAATACATGAGATCTCTCCACGATAACCCGCATCGATGGTGCCAGGGGCGTTGACTAACGTGACCCCATGTTTAATCGCCAAACCTGAACGTGGGTGAACAAGAGCGACAAATCCATGTGGAAGTGCGATTGCAATTCCAGTCGGAACTAGTTGACGTTGGCCGGGGGCAAGAGTGAAATCAATTGCCGACACTAAATCTGCACCGGCATCTCCCGATTTGGCATAGCGTGGGAAAGGAAGCGTCGGATCAAGTCGAGAGATGAGAACTTTGACCTCACTCATTTCTTAAGGATTTATCTCGAAATCAGGGTCAACAAATGCCAATAACTCTGGCCTCTTGGAGATATGTTCTAAATACTCTTTTGGAGCGTTATTGAGAAAGTGATCCATCGGAACAATTACATAGAGTGCAGCGGCGCGAACTACCAAAGGACCATCTGGCGAATTAAGTCGGCCTTCAGCCTTTGTGTATACCTTTCTATTTACTTGACCCGTTATCTGGGCGCTGATGTGCAGCGTAGATCCCATCGGTACCGGTTTTAAGAAGTCAGTCTCAAGACGTGCAGTAACTGCTGGGGCGCGCAGTAGCCACATGAGTTTTCCAAGTGCTTCATCAAGTGCCAGCGACAACATGCCACCATGTGCTAAGCCCGGTGCGCCTTGATGATTTTCTGTAATTGTAAACTTCGCCGTTATATCTAAACCATCGCCTGCATAGGCAACTAAGTGAAGACCTGTTGGGTGTAGTTCTCCACAACCAAAACAGTGACCGAAGTGCGAGGGAATTTTTGAGCCAATAGGCGGGGCTTTGGGGTGGCGCTCTGGAATCTGGGCACCCTCTGGGGCCCCTGTACTTGCAATCCGACTCATGTGCCTAGAGTATCCGATACCGTAACTCCTATGCACTATAGAGAAGTTGTTCGTATGCCAGTGTGGTTACTGGCGTTAATTTACTTTTTTCTGCTCTCACTTGTTCTCTCGATTTGGGCAGCGCTCGGTGATAGAGCTGGGCTCATCTCACTCATCTTTACAAGCGCGCTTTTACTTCTTATCGCATTAAAAAGTGCAATGGTGATAGAGATTGATTCAGAAGAACTTCGAGTCGGTAATGCCCACATACCTTTTGAATTTTTAGGAAGCGCAGTCGACTTATCGATTGCAGATATGCGAAAACTTCGTACGAGAGATGCTGACCCGGCTGCTTATCTTGGTATCCGATTTTGGACGCCAACTGGTGTAAAAGTTTTGGTTAATGATGTACGAGATTCAACACCATATTGGGTTGTCAGTAGTAAAAAAGGTGATGAATTAGCAAAGGTTTTAAACTCTTTTACTAATTAGAAACACTCTTTACATACTGCCTTTGCACCTTCACCCTTTGCAAGCTGGGTTATATGGTGAACTAAGAAGCAACGTGAGCAAGTAAATTCATCCTCCTGTTTTGGAACCACGCGGACGGCAAGTTGTTCACCTGAGAGATCGGCACCTGGAAGCTCTAGATTTTCAGCGGCTTCTGCTTCATCAACATCAATTTGGCCGGATTGAGCATCGACACGTTTTGCTTTTAACTCTTCTAACGACTCTTCGTGGAGTTCTTCATCAGTTTTTCTGGGTGTGTCGTAATCTGTTGCCACTGCTCTCACCTCGATTCCTTGTTCTCAATAACTGCCTTCGGGCGCATCATGGCTTATTACGTCGGCGTTGGTTGATATAACCTTCGGCGTGTCGGAGTTATTCCCCACTCACCAGGGCGATGTCTATCGCCTGAGCTAGCCCCGCGTCAACTCGAGCGTGAATGGCCGTTCCAGCCTCACCGTACTCCTCTGAAAAAATCTCACCTTGTTCATGGATAGCGTGAACTAAATCACCACGGCTGTATGGAATTACCGCTTTAATCTCAATTGTAGGGCGAGGCAGCGAGCTCTCAATCGCTTGCACTAATGCCGCTACTCCAAAACCCGTGCGTACTGAGAAGGCAAAACTATTTGGCTCTTTGCGCAATATCTCCATCACTACATGAGGATCTGCGATATCTACTTTATTGATTGCAATTATCTCTGGTATTTGCTCGCCACCAACTTCTTGAATGACTTGACGTACTGCACGAATTTGTTCAAAAGGATCTGAGTGAGAACCATCGACAACATGCACAATTACATCGGCATCTGCAACTTCTTCTAAAGTTGATTTGAAAGCATCAATGAGTTGATGAGGCAAGTGACGTACGAAACCAACAGTGTCAGTCAATGTGTAAACGCGCCCTTCACTAGTTTGTGATTTTCGTACAGTCGGATCCAAAGTAGCAAATAACGCATTTTCAACTAGCACACCAGCATCTGTCAATCGATTCAGTAGAGAAGATTTACCAGCATTTGTATACCCAGCAATTGCAACCGATGGAATATTAAATCGCTTACGCTCTTGACGCTTTGTATCTCGCGAAGTTTTCATCTGCGCAATCTCACCACGCAGTTTCGCCATCTTGTCGCGGATTCGACGACGATCTGTTTCAATCTTTGTCTCACCTGGTCCGCGACCACCAATTCCAGCGCCACCTGCGGCACGACCACCAACTTGGCGTGAGAGCGAATCTCCCCAACCGCGAAGTCGTGGAAGCAAATATGCAATTTGTGCTAACTCTACTTGCGCCTTACCCTCTTTACTTTTCGCATGTTGCGCAAAAATATCCAAGATCAATGCGGTGCGATCGACAACTTTTATTTTAACCTTTTCTTCTAGTTGTCGAAGTTGCGAAGGCGAAAGTTCGCCATCACAAATAACCGTATCGGCACCTGTTGCTATAACAACTTGCCGAAGCTCTTCTACTTTTCCCGACCCAATGTAAGTCGCAGGATCGGGCTTATCGCGGCGCTGAATTAAACCATCAAGAACTTCCGAGCCCGCAGTTTCGGCTAAAGCTTTAAGTTCTGCTAAAGAGTTCTCGGCCATTGCAGAGTTACCTTCGGTCCATACTCCTACTAGCACTACGCGCTCGAGTTGAAGCTCGCGGTATTCGGCCTCAGAGATATCTTGAAGCTGCGTTGAAAATCCTTTAACCCGTCGCAATGCATGGCGCTCGGATAATTCAAGTGTCGGATCTATTAATTCATCGCTTTCACTTGCATCATATTCGGCGGCGATGCGTGCGCTTTCACGCATTAACGCATCAAACTCATCACCTGCTTGATTGTTAGGCACTTAAATACTCCGAAATATCCACATCTTTGACCAACACTGCTGGACCAATCAGAGTGGCATTTGAATGTCCATCAATGGTGACTTCTAGTCGACCACCTGGTGGATTAATAATCCACGTGGATGGAAGGCGCGATTTTGTGTGAATGCTAGCTGCCAATGCAACGGCACATGTCCCAGTTCCGCAGGAGCGAGTTTCACCACTGCCACGCTCATATACACGCATGGAGAGCTGTCGCTCCCCAGTAATCTGAACAAACTCGACATTTACGCCTTCTGGATATGAATCCCGTGGGCGTACGACAGGTGGTTCAAGAAGTGGACCAACCTCACTTAGTTCATCTACAAAGACAACGGCATGTGGATTTCCGATACTAATGTTGTAACCGTTCCATACATGAGAGTTCGCGGCCGCGGTGATTGTTTCAGCCTTGTCAGTAACTTGACCCATATTGACTGAAATATCCCCCACCATTGGTACGCGTAAATGTTTAACTCCGTCGCGAGTATTAATTGGAAAAATACCTTCAGGCATATGTCCACGTTCAACTAAGTATCGGGCCATCACGCGAATTCCATTACCGCACATCTCTGCCACCGAGCCATCAGCGTTGCGATAATCCATAAACCATTTCTCATCGCGCTTAACTATGCGAATAAGACCGTCGGCGCCGACTCCGGACTCACGATTGCAAATCGCTGCCGTTTGGGCAGTAGTGATGGAGTGTTCATCCTCAGGATCGAATACCAAAAGAAAATCATTTTCAGTGCCGTGGCCATATGTTGCAATCATTGCTACGAGTCTAACTTCTTTAAGTGCGCAAGAACGGTCTGTAAGTGTGGCTGAACTGGTGAAATCCATGTGATTCGTGCATCGCGCGAAAACCAGGTCTCCTGCCGACGCGCATATTGGCGAGTTGCACGCTTAGTATCTTCGCGCGCCTCGTCTTGACTCAATCTTCCTTCTAAGTGGGCGATTATTTGCGAATATCCAAGAGCAAGTTGGGCCGTTCGTCCATCTTTAATACCACGTCCTATGAGGGTTTCGACTTCGGATACGAAGCCTTCATCCCACATACGATCTACGCGCGAACTTATTCGCTCATTTAACTTTTCGCGATCCATAACTAAACCAAACTGCACAGCATCTGGATATCTCGTACTTGCCTCACGTGGAAGGTTTGCAGTAAATGGCTTTTCAGTGATTTCAATAACTTCCAAGGCTCGGATGACACGACGAGAATTCGCCCTATCAATAGCAATCGCCGCGGCTGGATCTAACTTTTCCAATCTTTCAAAGAGCGCGTTAAGTCCAATACTCTCCACCTCTTTTTCAAGTCTTTCGCGAACAGCGGGATCAGTATCTGGAAAATTGAGTTCATCCAAAATCGACTTAATGTAGAGTCCGGTCCCGCCGACAACGATTGCACTCTTACCTCGAACATGAATATCAGTAATTGCTGCGCGCGCAGCGCTTTGATACCAAGCAACCGTTGAGTCTTGATTGACATCTAAAACATCTAAAAGGTGATGAACAATTCCTTCCCGCTCTTCAACGTTCAATTTTGCAGTCCCAATATCCATTCCGCGATAGATTTGCATTGAATCGGCATTTACGATTTCTCCATCGAAGTGATGGGCAAGTGAAATCGCTAATTGGCTTTTACCAGTCGCAGTTGCCCCACAAACCACAAGTAACTTCATCTGGAGATCGATGGCATTCCAAGCATCGTTGAGGCTTTGGAGGTTTCCTTATTGCGCGCCTCATGCGCATCTCCTCCACGTGTTCGGCGTACCGTGCTTGGGGTTCCGATCAAATAGTGTGCAGATGCATCAGTAATTCTTACTTCTACTTCATCTCCGGGGCGTGCGCTGGACGTGTTATCAAAGTGCACCAGACGGAAATCTTCGCTACGACCAGTAAGACGCTCCTGAACAATATCTCGTCGCCCTTCATGACTTCCGACTAAAACTTTGTAATTTTTACCAATGGCTTCTTGATTCACCGATAAGGAAATTAACTGCTGATGATTATGTAATCGGGTATAACGCTCCCCAACAACTTCACTAGAAATTTGATTCGGCATTGTGGCAGCGGGTGTACCGGGACGAATTGAATACTGATATGTATACGCCGCCGCAAAACGCGCCTGCGTACATACATCTAAAGTCGCTTGAAAATCGCTCTCGGTTTCACCCGGAAATCCAACAATGATGTCCGTTGTGATCGATGCATGGGGCATCGCATTTCGGACGCGCTCCAAGATACCTAGATATCTATCGGTTCGGTACGAGCGTCGCATTGACGCTAAAATTGAGTTCGATCCTGATTGCAAAGGCATATGCAAATGTGGCATTACATTTTCGGTCTCAGCCATGGCTTCGATGACATCGTCAGTAAAATCGCGTGGGTGCGGAGACATAAACCGAACACGTTCTAGGCCCTCGATGGTTCCGCACTCGCGAAGTAAGTTCGCGAAGGCATAACGATCACCAAAATCAACCCCGTAGGCATTTACATTTTGCCCGAGCAGAGTTATTTCAATAACCCCTTGATCAACGAGCGCCCGGACTTCGTCGAGAATATCTTTAGCGTTTCGATCCTTTTCTATTCCTCGCAGCGCAGGCACAATGCAAAAAGTGCAGGTGTTATTGCATCCAACGGAGACCGACACCCATGAAGAAAAAGCCGATAGTCGACGAGCAGGCAACGTCGATGGAAAGTGTTCCAAGGCCTCTAAAATTTCAATTTGAGACTCTTCTTCGATCCGCGCACGCTCAAGTAAAATCGGCAGAGATCCGACGTTATGTGTACCAAATACAACATCAACGTAAGGAGCTCTCTTTAAAATTGTGGCCTGATCTTTTTGTGCCAAGCATCCACCAACTGCGATCTGCATCGCAGGATTTAATTTCTTAATCGGGGCTAGAAAAGAGAGATTTCCATACAATTTATTGTCGGCATTCTCTCGAACTGCACAAGTATTGAAAACGACGAGATCGGCAGTCTTACCCTCTAAAACCGGGATGTAACCCGCCTCATCTAAAATCCCGGCGATCCGTTCGGAGTCATGAACATTCATCTGGCAGCCGTACGTTTCAACACTATAAGTACGGTTCATGTGCCTATCGTAGAGCCTGAATTAGAGGGCTATAACGTCAATCTCAAAGGTTGAGCGATTTACTACTGCCATGTGGTGATTTTTTAGCTCTTTCCAACCAGGCTGATCCCAGCCAGTTGATGCAAATAACAGACCTTCAGGACTTGCCAAGTATTTAAGCTCATAATAATCATCGACGGCCCATTCAGGCTTTCGATCTGCATTGTGCTCACTTACAACGACAAAATACTCTCGATTCATGAGCATGCAGTTCAAACTAGTCGTATCGCCGTGCTCTTTAATTATTGACAGTGCGCTTTTAACCCCATCAACCAGACCTAGCTTTTCAACTTCGGTCATCACTAAATAGAAATATCTCTCGCTATCTGTATCTCCAACAATGAGTGGAAGAAATTTTGAATCAATGAAAGGAGCAATCGCATCAGGCGGAAAAATTGAGCCATTATGGATAAAGGAGTAGTCACCATACATAAATGGGTGGGTATTATTTTCGCTAATAGATAAGCCCTTTGTCGCCCAACGTAAATGCAAAAGTGCGCCATCGGCCGTATTTTCAGCAACTGTCGCGTCAAAGGAGTCACTTGTGGCCGCCGCCTCCACCTTCTTTTCCACAACCGTATGCGCCCCACCTTGATCCACCGTTGAAAGACCCCAGCCATCGCAATGTCTGGATGAAAGGGCTACAAACTCCGAAAAACCAGAGCCGACAATGACAGGAAATGAGGTCTTACTCTGCGACACGTAACCCATTAATCGGCACATTTTTGCGCAAACCCCTGTCATTTAAGTCACACTATGGGGTAGAAATGCTATACCCCAAAAGCTCAAGGAGGAGCATAACTTGGCACCTATAAATAATGATGAAAAAAGGCTAAATGAACTTGGTTATAAACAGGAGTTAAATCGCAGCTGGTCTGGCTTTTCAAACTTTGCGATTTCATTTTCGATTATTTCAATCCTCGCAGGGTGTTTTACGACCTTTGGTCAGGCATGGAACAACGGCGGCCCAGTTGCAATCTCAATTGGCTGGCCACTTATCTCTCTATTTATTCTTATTATCGGGTTTTGTATGTCAGAGCTTGCTTCGGCATATCCAACATCCGGTGGAATCTATTGGTGGGCATCTGCACTCGGTGGACCTAAGGCGGGATTTTTCACCGGTTGGTTGAACTTAATTGGCCTTGTTGCAGTTACCGCATCAGTTGGCTATGGCGCCGCCAGTTTCTTAAATGTTCTACTTGGATCTCAGTGGCCAAGTTATGCCACTGACTTCCTCGGCGGCGACTACATCAAACAGCAGTTCTTCCTCTTTGTAGCGATTATTCTCGTTGTCACATTAATAAATATCTATAGCGGACATCTACTCGCGCTCGTTAACAACATCTCAGTCTGGTGGCACGTCTTCGGCGCCGCGATCGTCGTTGGAATCCTTCTGATTGTTCCAAGTGATCATCAGACACTCTCCTGGATGTATACCACAAGAATTAACAGCTCTGGCTTTGGCGATAATTGGTACTGGATCTATGTGCTGCCGCTTGGGTTCCTGTTAACTCAATACACAATCACTGGCTTTGATGCATCTGCACACTTGTCTGAAGAGACTCACGGCGCTGATACCAATGCCGCCAAGGGAATTTGGAAGTCGATTTTCTACTCGGCAATCGGTGGGTATATCTTGTTGATGGCATTTTTATTTGCTGCAACTGACGTTGATACGATTAGCTCGTTTGATCCTGCGGTTAACCCCTTTGGTGGAGGATCTGTCATTGCCATCCTGTATACCGCACTCGGCGGTGGAATCGCATTTAAGACAGTTATGATTATTACCGTTGCCGGTCAGATTTTCTGTGTCACCGCTTGCTTAACATCTTGTTCACGCATGATGTTTGCATTCTCTCGAGATGGTGCGGTACCGGGAGCCAACTTGTGGAAGAAAGTCAATAAACACCATGTGCCGTTGAATGCAGTTCTTGCATCAGCCTTCGGCGGAGTGGTTCTTACTCTTCCTGCCCTTTGGAAGAGTCCAAGCGGTGCGCCAACTGCATTTTATGCAGTTGTCTCGGTTACCGTAATCTCTCTTTATCTCGCATTTATTATTCCAATCTTCTTACGTCTTAAGGCTGGAGACTCCTTCAAGCCTGGACCGTGGACACTTGGATCAAGATATAAGTGGATGTGTACCATTGCCGTTGCTGAAATTGCAATTATCTCTATCTACTTTATTCTGCCATTCTCACCTGCAGGTACTCCAGGAAATGCAGATTTCACGTGGACTGCAGTTAACTATGCACCGATTATTACTGGAGGCGCTTTATTAATCCTACTAATCTGGTGGAACATGTCGGCTAAGAAATGGTTTACTGGCCCACGTAGCAATATCAACTCATAAAAGAGTACTAACACTAGGAAAACCCTTGTCACGTAGGTGGCAAGGGTTTTCTTTTGTAGATTTCTTTAACGCAAGTAGATAGCATCACCTCATGAAATCAATGTCGATTGAAGCGTTAAAATCAGGAGTAGCCGACGGATCGATTGATACTGTCGTGGTTGCAATGACCGATATGCAGGGCCGTTTAACTGGCAAGCGCATACATGGTCAATTCTTCTTAGATGAAGTCCTAAAACACGGGACCGAAGGTTGTAACTATTTACTGGCCGTGGATGTAGATATGAATACGGTCCAGGGCTATGAGATGTCCTCATGGGAGCGCGGTTACAGCGACTTTGCTTTAGTGCCGGATATGAGCACTCTACGTTTAATTGATTGGCAGCCAGGGGCGGTCATGGTTTTAGCTGATGTTCAGTGGCTAGATCACACCGATGTCGTCGCATCTCCTCGCCAGATTTTGCGCAGACAAGTAAAAGCGCTTGCAGATGCAGGCATGGAGGCGATGTGCGGTACCGAATTGGAGTTCGTAGTTTTCAAAGATACATATGAAGAGGCATGGAATAAGTCCTACCGTAATCTAATTCCAGTAAATCAATACAACGTGGACTACTCAATTTTGGGCGGTTCACGGATTGAGCCACTCTTGCGTCGTATCCGCCTCTCGATGGCAAATGCAGGAATGACCGTTGAGTCAGTAAAAGGTGAATGTAACTTTGGCCAACATGAGATCGCATTTAAATACTCAGATGCCCTTTCAAACTGTGATAACCACGTTGTTTATAAAAACGGTGCTAAAGAGATTGCCGCTCAAGATGGTTATGCACTGACTTTTATGGCGAAACCAAATGAGAAGGAAGGCAACTCTTCTCACATCCATCTCTCATTCCGAGGCCTTGATGGCTCGTTGGTAATGGCCGATGAGAATGATAAAGAACAGGGAATGAGTGATGTGGGGCGCCAATTTATAGCGGGCCAGATCGCCCATCTACGAGAAATGACGCTTTTATTTGCACCAAATATCAACTCGTACAAGCGTTTTGTTCCCGGCTCATTTGCACCCACGGCAATCCGCTGGGGTCGCGATAACCGCACTTGTGCACTTCGACTTGTTGGACACGGACCATCTCTGCGGCTAGAAAACAGAACCGCTGGCGGAGATGTGAATCCTTATCTAGCTGTTTCTGGAATTATTGCCGCCGGTTTAGATGGGATTAAAAATAAATTAGTTCTCGAGCCGGCATTTCAGGGAAATGCCTATGCATCTGATTCAGCCCGCCTTCCATCATCTATGCCTGAGGCGCTAGGGCTCTGGGAAAATAGTGCGTGGGTTAAGGAAGTATTTGGCGCTGAAGTTCAAGCACATTATGCAAATATGGCCAAAATTGAAATCTCCGCTTACGGTAAAGCAATTACCGATTGGGAACTATTCCGCAACTTCGAAAGGTTTTAAATCTAACGTGTCTACTTCATACGATGTAATCAATCCTGCCACCGAAGAGATTGTTAAGAATGTTCCCCATTTAGATTTAGAGGCAACTGATCATGTAATTGCACAGGCTGCCAAGGCCTTTGAGACATGGCGCCACATCGCACCCGGTGAGCGTGCACGGTTACTCCGACGTTTTTCACAAGTGGTAAGCGATCACCGAGAAGAGTTAGCCCAGATTGAGATTACTAACTCTGGCCATACTCGCGGCAATGCGCTGTGGGAGGCAGACAACGTTGCTAATACTTTGATGTACTACGCCGCTGCGCCAGAGCGTCTCTTTGGCCGTCAGATCCCAGTTGCCGGTGGCATCGATGTAACCTTTAAAGAACCTCTCGGCGTAGTTGGCATTATCGTTCCTTGGAACTTTCCAATGCCGATCGCCGGATGGGGTTTTGCGCCAGCCTTAGCTGCAGGTAACACCGTTGTTTTAAAACCTGCCGAATACACTCCTCTTTCTGCAATCCGCTTAGGAGAACTTGCTCTGATAGCTGGAATCCCAGAGGGTGTATTTAACGTTTTGCCAGGAAAGGGAAGCGTTGTTGGCAATCGCTTTGTTACGCATCCACTTGTACGCAAAGTTGTATTTACTGGCTCAACCACCGTTGGAAAACAGATTATGGTCGGCTGCGCGGAGCAAGTTAAACGTGTAACCCTCGAACTTGGTGGTAAAAGCTCAAATATTATTTTCGCCGATGCCGATATTGAGAAGGCCGCAGCAGGTGCACCGGGTGCAGTATTTGATAATGCAGGACAGGACTGCTGCTCTCGCTCGCGAATTTTGGTGCAGAAATCGGCATTTGATAGTTTCATGGAACACTTCGAAGTTGCAGTTAAAAAATTCCGAGTTGAAGATCCAAATCTTTCAACAGCTGAAATGGGACCGCTTATTTCAAAAAAGCAGTTTGATGTTGTTGAGTCTTTTCTAGATGAGCCGATCGCATTTAAAGGCAGTTCACCAACCGGTCCGGGCTATTGGATGGCACCGACGGTTTTGTTGCCTAAAAATACACAGGCACGTTCGTGGCGCGAAGAAATCTTTGGGCCAGTTGTATCGGTGATGGTATTTGAAGACGAGGCCGAAGCAATTTCAATGGCCAATGACAGCGAATATGGCTTATCGGGTTCTATCTGGACTCGTGATATCGGCCGAGCACTTCGCGTCTCGCGTGGAATTGAGACAGGGGCTCTGTCAGTTAACTCCAACTCATCGGTGCGTTTTTGGACACCATTTGGAGGTTTTAAGCAGTCAGGTCTTGGGCGCGAACTTGGGCCAGATGCACTTGATTCATTTACCGAAGTGAAGAATGTCTTTATTTCAAACGATTAGATACGTACTATCGGCGCGGTCGCGACTCGATCAAGAAATTGATCAACTAAGTCGTAGCCGCGCTGATTGCTTTCTAACTCCAATGATTTCGTCTGCTTTCGTAACTCTTCAACATCCACACCTTCAGCCTCAACTTCGGCAACTCCGCCCTCCATTGCAAGCCACATATCTAAAACATGTAGGTCAATCTCAGGGTGAAACTGCACTCCAAAGGTGCGTCCAAATACATAAGCCTGTGGACATAGTTCATTGCGAGCGATTTCAGTAGAACCCGGCGGAAATGTAAATCGATCCCAGTGATATTGAAACCACGGTCCACGCGGTACAAGGGTCTCATCAACGCTCTCAATTTCAAACCATCCAAGTTCACCGCGAGGAGAGCGTGAAACCGTACCGCCTAATACCCGTGACATAAGTTGGCCGCCAAAACAAATTCCCATGATAGGAATGCCAGCGTTATGAACCTCTCGCATCTTTTGAACTTGAGGTAAAAGCCAGTTTCCAATTCGCGCATCATCGTAAGCTGCATATGGAGCACCCATTAAGACCACTACGTCAAAGGTAAGTAAATCCGGCCACTCTGGACTCACATTGGGAGTTTTAGCATTTTCCTCATCGACGATAATGAATCGCGAAATTTCATAACCCCGTCTCTCGAACTGCGCCCAGATCGGACCACCCGCACTGACATGGTCATGCTCTATAAAAATTACACGCTTTGTTACCTGACTCATGAATACATCACTAATCCACCTGAAATATTGAGATCCTCACCGGTCGTACCGCCAGATCTTTCACTTGCAAAAAATAAAACTCCCTGTGCAATGTTTTCTGGTGAAATAAATTTTCCTGTAGGAACCATTTCCTGCCACTTCGTATTCATCTCTTGCGGCGAAACGCTTTCTCGACTGGCAACTTGGGCGATTACACCATCAAGGCGTGGCCCTTCAACAAAGCCAGGTGAAATGAGATTTACCCGAATGTTATGCCTAGCAAGCTCTAAAGCTAAAGTTCGCATCATTCCTACCATGCCAAGTTTTGACGCGGCATAGACACTGCGGTCAATGAGCGGTCGTTTTCCAGTAATAGAGCCGATGAAGATAATCGATCCAGTTTTGCGCTCAAGCATTGAAGGTATAACGGCTTTAGAAACTAAGAATGGTGCTTTCAGATTCGTATCAATTCCCTCATCCCATTCAGCCTCACTGAGCTCCCACAAACGAGCGGATTTTCCAGTTATTCCACTGTTGTTAACTAAGATATCAATCTGACCGTAAATCTCTAGCGATGAATTAACACACTGCTGTATTTCTGTTGAGTTCAAAACATCCATGTGTGAGACATAAGGAGCAGGTCCGCACTTCAATTCAGTGATTATTCGAGACGTTTCATTCAGGGCCGACATATCTCTTCCAGTAAGAATGAGTTGAGCGCCTTCCTGCGCTAATGCGATACTGATTGCTCGACCAATGCCTCGGCCCGCACCCGTTACAAGCGCAACTTTATTCTTTAACTCTTTCATTCTCATCCTAATCCCTACAAGGTTACTTACTTAGCCCAATTATTTCAAGAGCCGGTGCGGCTCCTGCCCCCGTGCAACCAAACGTTCAAAATAAACTTCACGTTTTTCATTAAAGCGACTGGCCTCCTGTGCAGTTTTATCAAGGAAGAAAGCTAAATCATCACGAGCTTTAAGGCCATCTCCAGTCAGATCAGTACGTTCAAAAATCTTCCATGCACGCAAAACCGGTGCAATGACCTCATCCAAATGCTGCTGCATGTCATAAATTCCAGCCAGTGCAATCTGCACCGCCTTGCGACCAAAGCCTGGCATGTTCGCACCAGGCATTCCAAAGTTAGTTACTACGTCGGTAATTGCTCGCATCGTCGCATTAGGCTCCAGATCTAACGCTGCGCTGAGAGTATTACGATAGAAAAGCATGTGAAGATTTTCATCTAAAGCGATACGTTGCATCATGTTTTCAGCGATCGGATCATTTGAAATCTTGCCGGTATTTCGATGCGAAATACGTGTGGCTAGCTCTTGGAAAGAGACATAAGCGATTGTGTGCACCATATCGTTTTCATACGGCGTTTGATAACCCAATGACATATGGGCCAAGCGCAGATCTTCGAGTTCATACGGATCAACTCCACGAGTCGCCATTAAGTAATCACGAATAACAATGCTGTGGCGCGCCTCTTCGGCAGTCCAGCGTTCAATCCATGTTCCCCATGCCCCATCGCGGCCCATAGAGATAGCAATCTCTGTGTGATAACTCGGCAAATTGTCTTCGGTTAAAAGATTTAAAACTAAAGAGTCTTGAGCAACGGGAGTTAATCGTGAATCTTTTGCCTCCCACGCATCACCATTGAGTGGACCAGCAAAATTCCTGCCCTCCGACCATGGGACATACTCGTGTGGATACCAGTTCTTTTGAACGCTTAAATGCCGTTCGAGTTCAACTGTGACTACTGGTTCGAGATCGCGAATTAACCGTGCTTGAATCTCATCGGCTTCATTACCCATGAGCTAACGTTATGGTAAAACCGGCATTACTAGCGAGTTAGATATTTTTTTCGGCGCGTTTTCTGGCTTGTTCAGCACGCCACTTAGCGATTTCTCCATGATTTCCACCTAATAAAATCTCAGGAACAGGGATATCTCGCCAGTTTGATGGTTTAGTAAAGTTTGGGTACTCGAGGTAGCCATCTTCGTTATGTGACTCCTCATTCAAAGATAGTGGGTTTCCAAGCACACCAGGTAAAAGACGTGTAATTGCTTCAATCATGACTAAGGATGCAACTTCGCCCCCGCCTAAAACATAATCGCCAATCGAAACTTCATGCACACGGATATTTCTCGATGAATAGAGTTGCGTTGAATAGTGTTGGCGAACTCGATCATCGATACCTTCATAACGACCACAGGCAAATACAATGTGTGAAGCTGAAGATAAAGCTTCCGCCATGGGTTGATTAAATCGCTTTCCGGCTGGAGTTAGAATAATTAAATCAGTGTCTTCAACCATCAGTGGATCAAGAGCCAATCCCCAAACTTCAGGCAGCATCACCATTCCAGCACCGCCGCCGTAAGGTGTGTCATCCACTGCATGGTGATTATTATCTGCATAACTACGCAAATCATGAATATGAAACTCAACTATTCCAGCCTCACTTGCTTTGCCTAACAACGACAATTTTAGTGGCGCAAAATAATCGGGGAAGATTGTTACAGCCTCTATTTTCATGTCGTAACCTCGCTCATAATAGGAGGTATTACAACTAAACGTTTTGCCGTGATATCTACTATTGGCACAAGTTGATGAACAAATGGAATTAACACTTCGTTGTGTTGAGTTTTAATGGCTAATAAATCTTGGCTTGGCAGATTAATGACATCGGTAACCTCACCAAATAGAAGACCATTTTCAAGAAAAGCTTGGCAACCAATTAACTGGAGGACGTGGTATTCATCGGCATCCTCGCGAACTTCATTAATATTAACTTCGGCGTACAAAAGCGTATTGCGAAGTTTTTCAATCTGATTTCGATCGTTGTAGCCGGCAAAACCCAAGAGCAAAATTCCATTATGCACTCGCCCTGAAGTGATTGTTAAAACCCCATGCTCGTCACTTTGCAGTTTTTCACCGACGGCAAAGCGAGTATCTGGATCATCACTTCGAACTTCAATAGTCGCTTCACCCAGGATTCCATGGGCTCGACCAATTCGCCCTACGAGTAATCGCATGGCTATTTAAGACGTTACTTAATTAGGTTCGTCGCTCTCGACAAGATCCACACGTACTGTGCGACCTGCGAGCGCGCTAACAACAGTGCGCAGCGCTTTAGCGGTGCGACCATTGCGTCCAATTACTTTGCCGATATCTTCAGGATTTACACGAACCTCAAGAGTTGTTCCACGACGATGCGTCTTTTCAGTAACGACGACATCATCGGGATTATCGACGATCCCTTTTACTAAATGCTCGAGGGCCTCATCCATCATAATTATTCGGCAACCGCTTCTGTTTCAACTACAACATCTGTAGTCACTTCTGGGGCTGGAACCTCGGACACAACCACAACTTCTGCAGTCACCTCTGGAGCTGGTGTCTCAAGCACTGCTTCGGTAGTCACAACTTCAGCTGGAACCTCGGACGACTCTAGAATTTTTTCTGGTTCGGACACAGCTTCCACCGGGTTCGCCTTTGCAGCTAACTTCTCCTGCGCCTTCTTCTTTAATGTTGTTGCGCCCTCTTTAGGCTCATCCATTGCATTCTTAACTGCAGCCTCGTAGGCAACATGCTTTCCTACTCGTGGTGCTGCAACGCGAAGAGTGCCCTCAGTTCCTGGAAGTCCTTTATGCTTTTGCCAATCTCCAGTAATTTTCAGAAGCGCCTCTACTGCCTCGGATGGTTGAGCTCCAACACCGAGCCAGTACAGAGCGCGCTCTGAGTTAATCTCAATAAGAGATGGCTCTTGTCCTGGAACATAACGACCGATCTCTTCAATCGAAAGACCGTTGCGTGCTTTGCGTGAGTCAGAGACCACGACGCGGAAAAACGGTGTGCGGATTTTGCCCATGCGCATTAAACGAATTTTTGTAGCCAAGAAAGGTATCTCCTGTTGTATGTATGTCATATCTCTTCGACCACAGCGGGGTGCGTGGAGAAATCGATGCAACTATCG
Source organism: Candidatus Planktophila sp. (assembly GCA_030681675.1). Classification (NCBI taxonomy): domain Bacteria; kingdom Bacillati; phylum Actinomycetota; class Actinomycetes; order Candidatus Nanopelagicales; family Candidatus Nanopelagicaceae; genus Candidatus Planktophila; species Candidatus Planktophila sp. The sequence goes on along the minus strand of JAUXRP010000017.1, from coordinate 137,578 downwards.
GTCTTATGGATGTTGAGAGAGGGTAGAGGGCCTCTTCAACAGGGTGCTCATTCTGCCATCTAGAGCCTAAATACGCGAAATCCCTTATTGTGACTCTTCAAGGGCACGCTTAGCTGGATTACCAGATTTAGACTTCTTTTTAGGAGCGCTCACTGGGGCTTTTACTGGTGGCATTCCCATCCCGCTCATTCCAGCAGGCATCGCCCCGTTTCGAAGCTGCTTCATCATCTTCTGTGCCGCACTAAAGCGATCTACGAGATTATTGACATCTGAAACCTTGCGCCCAGCCCCCAAAGCGATACGCGCTCTGCGAGAGCCATTGAGAATTTTTGGCTCCCGACGCTCGTTCGGAGTCATCGATTGAACAATTGCCGTGGTGCGGGAAATTTCGCCCTCATCAAAGCCCTCTATCTGCTTTTTAAACGCCCCAGAACCTGGCAACATCCCCATTAATTTAGAGATAGATCCCATCTTTGACATAGCACTGAGTTGCTCCAGGAAATCCTCCAGAGTGAAATCCTCGCCACTTGCAAACTTTGCTTCTAGTTTGGCAGAGGTTTGAGTATCAAATGCCTTCTTTGCAGATTCAGCCAGAGTTGCAACATCACCCATGCCTAAAATTCGAGATGCCATTCGCTCTGGATAGAAAATATCAAAGTCAGTTAGTTTTTCACCGGTCGAAGCAAACATAATTGGACGTTTTGTCAATGATGCAATCGAAAGTGCTGCACCACCGCGCGCATCTCCATCGAGTTTAGTTAAAACAACGCCATCAAATCCAACTCCATTTAGAAATGCCTGCGAAGTGCGGACGGCATCTTGGCCAATCATTGCATCAACAACAAATAAAATTTCATCTGGTTTAATCGCATCGCGAATTTCACTTGCCTGTTTCATTAAATCTGCATCAACACCTAAACGTCCAGCGGTATCGACGATAACCATGTTGTACAACTTTGCTTTAGCAAAGGCCACCCCTGCACGCGCAACTTCTACAGGATCGCCCACACCATTACCAACTTCAGGCGCAAAAACCGGTATTCCAACGCTCTCACCTACGACTTGAAGTTGGGTCACTGCATTTGGACGTTGTAAATCAGAGGCGACAAGTAAGGGAGTGTTGCCCTGGTCAGAATAGAATTTTGCCAATTTACCAGCCAAAGTAGTTTTGCCCGCACCTTGGAGACCTGCCAACATGATGACCGTTGGTGGATTTTTTGAAAAACGTACTCTGCGGGTTTGACCGCCAAGTATTTCAATGAGTGAAGCATTCACAATCTCGAAGACTGCATTGGCTTGGCTAGTACCAGATTGAATTGTTTCAAGTGCAGCCGTTGCTTTAACCGATATTTGAGCTATAAAAACCTCAACAACTTCTAGCGCCACATCAGATTCAAGTAGAGCCTCTCGAATCTCTGCACACGTTGATTCAATATCGCCCTTAGATATTTTCCCGCGAGTGCGTAGTGATGTAAACGTGGCACTAAGGCGCGTAGTAAGTGTGTCAAACATGGTTCACTAAGCCTACTTCAGGGCTAAGCGCAGTTTCGCCGTTACCTCTTCAGCTCGCGCACTGCTCAAAGCCCCCCCACCTAGCTCAGTGACGTAGAGGGTATCGATCGCCTCAGCACCTAAAGTGGTAACTATTGCCGAATTAATATCGACTCTAGATTGGGTAATCGCCGAACCAATTCTAAATAGGAGTCCGGGTCGGTCATGGCTTCTTACCTCAATAACCGTGGCATCGGTTGCCGCGTTGTTGAAATAAACAATTTCAGGAGGCGGTACAGGAATACTCGGAATTGTTGCGTAGGCCTTGGCGCGAGCAATCAATTTTTCCTCCACAAGAGTTGAATCTTCAAATGCCTTCACAATCTCATTTCGCAGTTTTACCTGCGTCATCTCTGGAGCGTGCGGCTCTGGCGTAACGATCCAGTACATTACGGCCGATGGTCCATGGCTCTTTGTACGCGCTGATTTAACATCTAAGCGCGCAGTATTGAGCACTCCTGCAACTAGAGAAAGAAGGCCGGGTTTATCGGGTGAAACAATTTCAATGGAGTATCCACTTGCGTGAGGTGCAAGATTTACCGTTAAAACGCCAGTTTGTGCCATCACTAATTGTTCTTGAGTAAGTGCCGGCTGCTCGGCAATCATAGATCCCGACATTGTGCGTCTGACTCGATTTACTAGATCGCCCACCAGAGATGCCTTCCAGTCACTCCAGCCTGTACTCCCTGTCGCTTCCCCATCGGCGATGCTCAAAGCGTGCAAGAGTTCAAGGGTGTTCAAATCGGGAATAACTTCAATAATTGAAGCGATTGTTGCTGGATCATCTAAATCACGACGCGTTGCAGTTGCAGAGAGTAAAAGGTGGTGCCTCACTAAAATTTGAAGTGTAGTGACATCGGCTGATGTGAAACCTATTCGAGCAGCAAGTGGAGCGATTAATCGTTCTCCGCGAACAGAGTGATCTTCGATCTCTCCTTTACCAATGTCATGAAAGAGCGCTGCGAAAAGCAATAAATCCGGTCTATGTACTTTTCTCGTTAACTTTGCGGCCTGTACAGCGGTTTCAACCATATGTCGATCAACAGTGTGATGATGCAGCGCATTTCGCTGAGCCAAAGATCGAAGTGGGCGCCATTCAGGGATCCACCAGAAAATTATCTCCTCTTGATCAAGGCTTTCAAAAATTCGAACCATCGATTCGCCAGCGCCAATAAGTGCAATAAGGTTCTCTCTCGCCTCACGTGGCCAGGGAGTCGGCAATGTGCCGCTCCCATTTATCAGAGATTCGGTAATCAGGGCACAGGTTTCCAGTGCAATGGGTAAACCTAGCTGAGCAGCCGTTGCCGCCGCACGTAGCCCGATAACGCGATCTTTAGAAAATGAGATTAGTGGGTCGATGACAATCTCATTACTGCTGACGCTAATGTTTTTCGCCACAGAAACGGTCCGAGGTTTTCGTAAATAACGACCTAGACCATCTCGCCCTTTGTGATCGAGTAAATGCCACGTGTACTCAAGAAGATAATCAACTAACCGTGCCGCTTTTGCGACTTCGCTCATCATGGCATCGGCATCGATATAACCAAGTGCAGAGGCAACTTTGTCCTGCTCTTGAAAAAGCAGTCGATCTTTGTTGCGCCCAGTAGTTGTGTGCAACGTTTCGCGCACGTTATTGAGTGTTGATTCAGCCCAACTGATGCGTTCAAGCGGCACAGGAACGCTGCCAGATAATGCAATAGCACGCAGAGCACTGATATCGCGTAATCCCCCGCGTGCCTCTTTTAAATCTGGTTCAAGAAGATAGGCCAACTCCCCTGAGCGCTCGTGACGAATGGCCATAGAAGTTTTTAACTCTGGAAGCCGTGCGCGCGAATTTCTCTGCCATGTCTTTAGGTTTTCATATAAGACACTGGCAACCATGCTGGCATCGCCGGCAATCAATCGGATATCGAGTAAGCCAAGTGCCACTCTTAGATCACTTGTAGATGCTTTGCCAGTCTCGCTTTGTGTCCGTACCGAGTGATCGACAGAGAACTTATCCCACAGTGGGTAAAGGAGAGCATTAACAAATGCAGCGAGTTTTTCATGTGAAAATTGCCCTTGATGAAGTATCAGAATGTCCAGATCCGAGCCAGGTGCAAGCTCTCCACGACCATAACCACCAACTGCCGCTAGCGCTACTCCTTTCTCGCCATTAACTTTTAAGTATTCGTTTGCAGAGCTGTAAAAAAGTGAGTGAAGAGCGCGATCGCTCTCGTTCGACCGCTCTCTTCTCTCACGCGTACCCATGTGCTCTATCTTAGATTGCCTCCGACCCGCGTTCACCCGTGCGAACACGAACAACTTGATCTACTGGTGTGGTCCAAACCTTTCCATCACCAATTGAACCTGTTGAAGCAGCTTTGACAATCACATCAACAACTGAGTCTGCATCGGCATCATCAGTTAGAACTTCAAGGCGAACTTTGGGCACTAGGTCAACGGTGTATTCAGCACCTCGATAAACCTCAGTATGACCTTTTTGACGTCCGAAACCACTGGCCTCTGACACGGTCATTCCAGTTACACCATGTGCTTGAAGTGCATTCTTGACATCCTCTAACTTAAATGGCTTTAAGATTGCAGTTATAAGTTTCATTAGAACGATCCTCCTCGTGATGAACTAGACATTTCATAGGCGGTTTCTGCATGTTCGTTCAAATCTATGCCCTCTACCTCTTTGTCGGACTTGATGCGGAAACCAATTGTCTTTTCAATTGCAAATCCAAGAATCAAAGTTACGACAAATGAATATACTGCAACCATTCCAACTCCGAGAGCCTGCTTTGCAAGAAGAGCAGTACCCCCTCCGTAGAAGAGTCCATCTAATCCAATGCTATTGACAACGCTTGTGCCAAACAGACCTATAGCAAGAGAACCCCAAACCCCACCAACTAAGTGAACTCCGACAACATCTAGAGAATCATCAAAGCCGAACTTATATTTAAGTCCGACTGCAAGTGCACAGAAAATACCGGCAAATAAACCGATTACAACTGCGGCCCAAGGAGCTACAAATGCACAGGCAGGGGTAATTGCCACCAAGCCTGCAATTGCACCAGAGGCTGCTCCGAGCGATGTCGCATGTCCATTACGTAGTTTTTCAACTATCAACCAGCCAATGAGTGCACCAGCAGTTGCGACCTGAGTATTTATGAATGCAAGTCCTGCAGTTCCATTGGCAGCTAAGGCAGAACCGGCATTGAAACCAAACCACCCAAACCACAAGAGACCCGAACCCAATAGAACAAGTGGCAATGAATGTGGCCGCATTGACTCTTTGCGCCATCCAACTCGCTTACCTAAAACTATCGCAAGTGCTAGAGCGGCCGCTCCTGCATTGACGTGCACCGCAGTACCACCCGCAAAATCTTCAAGACCTTTGCCTGCAAGAAAGCCGGTTCCCGTAACCGTATCGCCGACCTTATTTCCAAATGCAAAGACCCAGTGAGCAACTGGGAAGTAAACAATCGTCGTCCAGATTGTGACAAAAACAGCCCACGAAACAAACTTGGCCCGATCTGCAATCGCTCCAGAGATGAGCGCTGGCGTAATAATTGCGAACATTAATTGAAAAGCTGCAAAAACTAGAACTGGAATTGGATAGATTCCTCCGTTATTGGTGAAATCATTTACCATTCCGCCCAGACCAGAAAAAGAAATATTTCCATACCACGGTGAATCCGCCTTATATCCAAAGGATAATTCAAAACCGTAGATAACCCACAAAATACTTACGATGCCGATTGTTATAAACGACATCATCATCATATTTAGAACACTCTTCGTTCGAACCATTCCACCATAAAAAAATGCGAGTCCTGGTGTCATGAGTAGTACGAGAGCCGTGCTTGCTAACATCCAAGCCGTATCGCCAGAGTTCAAAACTGTTTCGGTCATAAGAGCCATCTTTCGAGTAATAAATACAAGAGTTCTCGCCTTTGAGATGGAGTAAAGATGCCTTCAATGAGTTACAAGACAGGCTCGAAAACGTTTCAGGCGCGTTGCAAAAAGCTCATTTGTGTTACATCTACGTTACGCAAGTAGCCCCAGTATGTATGCCTCTGAGTCAAAGGGAGCGAAATCGCTCTCAGTCTCACCGGTTCCAATCCATTTAATAGGTATATCAAGCTCACTCTCAATGGCTAGAGCAATCCCGCCACGTGCGCTTCCATCTATCTTTGTAAGAATTATTCCAGTGACCTCTACCGCAGACGAGAAAACCCTTGCTTGTGCCAATCCATTTTGGCCGGTAGTCGCATCGATTGTTAATAAGACTTCATTCACCGGCGATACTTTTTCAACAACCCTCTTTACCTTCTCTAACTCATCCATAAGATCACTCTTGTTGTGCAACCGTCCTGCGGTATCTATGACTAAATAATCGACCGCCTCCTGCTTAGCTTTTTTTACTCCATCGAAGGCTACGGAGGCTGGATCCCCGCTAGTCTTACCTGAAATAACCTCTACGCCTATGCGTTCACCCCACGTCTGCAACTGTTCAACTGCAGCAGCGCGAAAAGTATCTCCGGCTGCAACAATCACGGAGGAACCGGATTTCTTAATATGCGCGGCCAATTTCGCCACCGAAGTGGTTTTACCTGTTCCGTTTACTCCAACTATCATGATTACCGTCGCACCTTCTGGATTGATGAGGGGCAATCGAGATTTGGTACACAAATGTGCAGTCAGAGTTTCGATTAACGCCTCTTGAGCATTCTCACTCTTCACTTTCCGTGCAGTTTCCAGAAGTTTGTGTGTGAGAGAGGGGCCAATATCTGAAGCTAACAGCTCACTCTCGAGCTCTTTCCAGTCTGCAGGCGCAAAATAATTTTCTCCCTTGACTTTGGCAATGAACTTACTAAACAGACCCATTTAAAAAGTTTCTATACAGTGTTAGATTCACGCAACCGTTGCGAGATCACTTCAGTTACACCGTCACCACGCATTGTGACACCGTAGAGTGCGTCAGCAATCTCCATAGTGCGCTTTTGGTGAGTAATAATAATTAGCTGAGAGCTTGCACGTAACTCTTCAAGAACTCCCAGTAAACGTCCAAGGTTGACGTCATCCAAAGCCGCCTCAACTTCATCGAGAACATAAAAAGGGCTTGGTCGTGCTTTAAATATTGCAATAAGCATGGCTACAGCTGTCAGTGATTTTTCTCCACCGGAGAGAAGCGAAAGTCGTTTAATCCGCTTTCCTGGTGGACGCGCTTCGACATCAACTCCACTTGTCAGAGGATTATCCGGATCAACTAAAATTAACCTTCCATCTCCTCCAGGAAATAACCGTGCAAAGATATCTTCAAAGTGACGGGCTGTGTCTTCAAAAGCCTCTATGAAAATACTCTGAACGCGATCATCAACCTCTTTAATGATGTCAAGAAGATCCTTTTTAGTGCTTTTCAAATCTTCCAATTGATCAGCTAAGAACTTTAGGCGCTCCTCAAGAGAGGAAAACTCTTCCAGAGCCAAAGGGTTTATCTTCCCCAACAAATTGAGAGAACGCTCTGCCGATGCTAAGCGTTTTTCCTGCTGTTCGCGGCGATAGGGAATTAACTCAGTTGTGACGATCTCTCCCGCCTCGTTTTCAAAGAAGGTGGGTACATCATTGTGTGGACCATACTCGGTAACAAGAACTTCAGTATCGATAGCGAACTCTTCAGCAGTTCTATTTTCAAGTGACTCAATTCTCATTCGTTGCTCGGCCCGTGCAATCTCATCGCGATGAACACTGGAAGTAAGAGCTTCAAGTTCAGAAGCAAGTTCACGTGCTCGAGTTCGTACTGAGAGAGTTTCTCCCTCTCGGAGAACACGTGATTCCTCTAATCGAGCCCGTTCAACTGCCGCCTTAGATAGTGATCGCTCAATATGAATGAGTACCTCGTAAGCCGACTCAGCAATAGCTGCAGAAATCACAGCCGCTCTGGCGCGAGCACTGCGGCGAATGAGCGCGCGCTCTGATGCCTCCCGCTCGCTACGTGCCGATTCTTCTAACGCCAGCGCACGAGCAGAGAGTGATGAAACGCGTTCTTCAGTTGTACGTACTGCAAGTCGGGCCTCAACTTCCCGAGTTCGCGCTATGGATACTGCATTGCGCAAATCCTCGGTCAAAGTGTGGTCAGGTTCGGCGACAACGCCCTGCTGCGCAAGCTGATTCTGAGCAATGGCTAGCTCGCCTTCATCGCGCGATTTAGCTAGGCCGGCCTCGTTGATAGATTCATTGAGTCGCTCAACTTCAGCCAGTGCCGATTTCATGTTTTGGCCAGAGACTGCAAGTTGCTCTGTAAGTGAGTTAATCCGAGCATCAGATTCATTGAGTCGTGACAAGGCAAGGTCATATTCGCTTTGGCGCGTGGCAATTTCAGAATTCTGAGCGGAAATTTCAAACTTTAAACGATCGCAGGTATGAGTGATCTCAATACATGTGACTTCTAACGCTGAAATCAGAGCATTAATTTCGATTAGTGAGGAAGAAGATTTAGATCCCCCCCTTGCTCGCAATCGGGTAATAACATCGCCATCGCGCGTAACCACGGTGACATCTGGATTAGCGCCAAGGATGACTTCAGCTGAACGGGCGCTCTCGGCAACAACAATATTTGCTAGTAGAGAGTCGATGAGTGTGCCAATCGACTGAGAGCGCACATGTGATGCCAGAGAAACTAAGCCTGGAGGAATCCGCGAATCACTGTGTGAGCCTTCTTCATATACCAAAACATCGGCCTGGCCTAGATTTTCGCTGCGCAAAGTCGTTAAAGCGGTTACCGCTGAGGCTAAGTCTTTAACAACGAGCGCATCGGCGAGTGTGCCAAGAGCGGCGGCAGTAGCAGACTCCCAGCCTGAGTCAATTTCAATAAGGCTAGCAATCGAACCTAGAATATGAACACCATGTGAATCACCAAGAAGTGCTGATGCCCCATCACGATTTTGAGAAGTTAACTTCATCGCTTCAATTTTAGATTCAATCGCATTTCGTTCACGATCTGCTAGACGCTCTGCCTCTATCAGCTCATGTAATTTTGCTTTAGCCGAACTTAGAGCAGCATTGGTGTTTTCAAACTGTGAATCTAAGCCCTTTTCGCCAGAATCGGCATTACCAATTTCAAGTTCATATATTGAGTATTCACGTTGCGCCGCATTAACGCGCTCCTGCGCTTCATTTCGCGAGCGGGTCAGACGTGCAATCTCTTCAGAAATAGCTTCTAATCGCGCCTGAAGGGATTTGATATGACCCTCTTGTCGGGCTGTACCTTCACGCGCATCTGCGATTGCACGCATTGCCGCTGCGATTTTATTCTCGTCCAATTTCAACGCTTGCTCACTACGTCCTAATTCCAAAGTTGCTTCAGCCAGTGCTTTTTGGAATTCGCTCACACTTTCGCGTAATTCGCGTTCTTCGTTTCGTAACATCGCAGCATCTTTGTCAATCGCATCTGGATCGCGCCCAGATGCGCGCGCCTCCTCTGCCTCTTCATTGAGGAATCGTGAACGTTCCTGCGCAAGTGATTGCGTTCCGCGAAATTTTTCGCGTAGAGAGTTTAATTGGTAATAGGTTTCTTGGGCTTGAACAAGTTGTGGCCCCTCAATTGCGGACTGAATATCAAGGGCGTTTTCGCGAGAGCGAATGGTTTCAACTTCGCTTTCGACTTCAGCGCGCTTCTCTCGCAACGCTGTCTCATCGGCAACTTCAGCATCCAATGTTTTAGAGAGAGAGATGAAATCATCAGCTAAAAGACGTAGCTTTGCATCGCGCAAGTCGGCCTGGATCGTTGCTGCTTTCTTTGCTACCTCTGCCTGTTTCCCGAGTGGTCTAAGTTGACGACGAAGTTCGACGGTCAAATCTTGAACACGGGCGAGGTTTGCCTGCATAGAATCCAATTTGCGTAGCGCTTTTTCTTTACGTTTGCGGTGCTTTAGAACACCTGCCGCCTCTTCAATAAATCCGCGTCGCTCATCAGGTGTTGCCATCAAAATTGCATCAAGTTGACCCTGGCCAACGACTACGTGCATCTCTCTGCCAATGCCTGAATCACTCAATAACTCTTGAATATCGAGCAATCGTGTAGCCTCACCATTTATTTGATACTCGCTATGTCCATTCCGGAAAAGTATGCGCGAGATAGTTACCTCAATGAACTCGATTGGAAGTGCACCATCAGTGTTATCTATTGTGAGAGATACTTCTGCTCTACCAAGGGGTGCTCTTCCGCTTGTGCCAGCAAAGATGACATCCTCCATCTTTCCACCACGCAGAGATTTTGCACCTTGCTCTCCCATTACCCACGTAAGTGCATCAACAACGTTACTTTTACCTGAACCATTAGGGCCTACAACGCATGTGATTCCCGGTTCTAACCGCAAAGTGGTAGCCGAAGCAAAGGACTTAAATCCCTTGAGGGTGATGCTCTTCAAATACACGCGGTAAACCTATCGCGTAAATGCAGCGTTTTTAACGCAATTTCGACTAGACAGGCTCGTTTCTTAATGCTTCATAGGCAATGCGAGCAGCAATCTGTTCGGCTTCACGTTTGCTCTTACCAACTCCTTCGCCAACACTAGCGCCTTCAACCATGGCAACCGCGGTGAAATTCTTATCGTGGTCCGGTCCATCTTCGCTCACGACATACTCAGGTACGCCCCGGTTAAGTGCAGCCACCAACTCTTGCAGTGCGGTTTTGCCATCTAACCCTGCTCCACGAGAAACAGCTAAATCTAAAGTTGGAGAAATTAATCTACGAACAATCTGTGTGCAGATCTCAAAGCCAAACTGGAGATAAATAGCACCAATAACCGCCTCGAGAGCATCGGCAAGAAGTGAATTCTTATCCCGCCCACCCGTTACCTCTTCGCCTTTGCCAAGACGAATATATTTTCCTAAATCTAATTCACGGGCGATATCTGCCAGAGCGCGCATATTTACCACTCCTGATCGCAGTGGAGAGAGTCGACTTTCATCAAACTCTGGAAAACGTTTGTAGAGTTCTTCAGTTACGATTAAACCTAAAACTGAATCACCTAAAAACTCTAAGCGCTCATTGGTATCTTTACTTGCCGACTCATATGCAAATGAACGATGAGTAAAAGCTAACTCGAGCAGTGAGGGTTCAATGACAACCCCCAACACCTCATTGAGCAACTGGCTCAGATCAGACCTCTAATACCTGGCGACGGTTATATGTGCCGCATGTTGGGCAGGCCGTGTGCTGAAGCTTTGGGGCTTGGCATTGTGGGCAGGCTGCTAGTGATGCCGCAGTTGTCTTCCACTGGCTTCGGCGTGAGCGCGTCTTAGAACGCGAAGTCTTCCGCTTTGGTACTGGCACTTTTCAAACCTCTTCTTCCTGCGCAACGGTGGTTGCAAGGCGTAAGTATCCCTTAAAAACTCTAATTCTTGAAATCGGGCTCATCTAAGGACAGGGCTGCCAACCCTGCCCATCTAGCGTCCAGCTGCTCATGAGCGTGGGTTGCAGGCAGTTCCGACCATTTACCCCCGCATTCTGGGCACAGGCCCTCACAATCGTCACTACACAAGGGCGTACTTGGCAAAGCAAGCACAATGAGATCGCGGATAGGGCTCTCCAGATCAATGACATCACCCTCCATTACCAGTTCATCCTCAATCTCTAGTTCATCTTCAGTTGCTAGGTATTTCTTACGCTCAAGCTTTTTTTCATAGAGATAGAGCTCCTGGATTCGTTTTTCAATAATAATCTCGACCGGATCTAAACACCGCCCGCACTCACCTTTAGCCGTAGCAAAAATTTGCGCGCTGAGTAATACACCCTCTGTAACTGATTCAAGACGTGCATCCACTTCAATCACATCGCCGGCCGGAACCGCAATAAGTTCTACTCCAACTCTTTCTGGAATTTCGATATCGAGTTCATACTCTTTCATCTCGCCTGCTCTGCGAGGAAGCTCATAGGTATTTAGCTTATAAACCTCAGGTAATTTTCTCACCAAAATTAATCAGCGTCTGAGAGTTGTGAGAGTGCATCTTTATCGCCAGCGCCAGCTAAGCGCTCTCGCCCACGAGATACGGCATCTTGCGTCTTATTTAAGATTACTTCAAGTGTTGCAAGGCGGCCATCAATAAATTCCTCGACTTCTGCTTTTTCCTGTATCCCTTGTTCTCGTGCATCAACAAGAATTTTGCGTGCTTCATCGCGTGCTATTTGAACAATGGACGTCTGTTCAACCATACGCGCAACGTCCTCACGTGCCATAGAGATCATCGCCTCTGCGCTCAAACGACCCTCTTCTATGATTGAATCACGCATCGAAATTACCCTCTGAGCCGACTCAAAATCCTTGGGAAGTGCAGCACGAGCCTCATCGAGAAGTTCAAGCATTTCTCCACGGTGAATAACGCAACTCGCAGAGAGCGGAACTCCACGTGCCTCTTCTACCAAAGTGATTGCAGAAGCTAATTTCTCTATTGAATCCATCGACTATTTCCTGTCTACTCGAAGTTTAATCGCATCATTGACATTTGGAGGGATCATCATTGATACATCTCCTCCGTAATGTGCCAACTCTTTTACGATTGAAGATGATAGGAATGAATACGCTGGTGCTGTGGCCATAAGCATCGTCTCAACGCCGGAGGCTTGGAGATTTAATTGCGCCATTTGAAGTTCGTAATCAAAGTCAGTAACTGCTCGAAGTCCTTTTACGATAGTAGTTATCGATTTACTTTTGCAGTAGTCCACCAATAAACCACTCCATGAATCAACGATCACATTGGGTAGATCTGAAACCGTTTCACGGATCATGTCAATGCGCTCAGCAACCGTAAAAAGACTTGACTTAGTTCGATTTTCTAGAACCGCAACTACAACTTGGTCAAAATGCATGCTCGCGCGTTTGATAATATCTAGGTGCCCATATGTAATAGGGTCAAAGGATCCAGGGCACACTGCACGCTTCATGGTTCAAACGCTAGCAAGAGATGGCGCAGTTATCCATTCTTAAGGCGCGTAATTACCGTAGTAAATCGTCGCTGCGCCATACTTCCTCTGCCTGAGCGGAGTAAAACCGACAGGCCAGCTAAATTTTGATCCTCTCGTGGTGCGCTCTACTGCAACCATTGCATCGCTCTTGAGGAAACCCTCAATGTGCAATTTGCTAACTATATCTGCTACTTCACTATCGTCGAAATCAAATGGTGGGTCTATATAGACGAAGTGATATTTTACTTTGGCACCTTCACTCACAAAGCGCTGAGCCGACATTGAATAGAGGTGAAAATCTCCAGCTGGTTTATTCCTCTGAACTAGTTCATAATTATTTTGAATAGTTTTTTGCGCATCAAACTCGCGCTCAACAACATGCACAGTTGACGCACCACGTGAAAGAGCTTCGAGAGCAATCGCACCTGATCCGCCAAATAAATCCAATATGTGAAGACCAAGAAAATCTCCAAACTCAGATGCCAAGGATGAAAAAAGCGCTTCGCGTGCACGGTCAGATGTTGGGCGAGTTGATCCAGCAACTGATCCCAATGTTCGACCCTTTGCAACACCAGCGATGATTCTCAATGTTCAACCCTTATCTAAATAATCTGTAGCGGCATTCTTTGCCACCAGCGCTACTTCTGCCTTCAGTCCAGGATAACCAGATAAATCCGCAGAAGCAGCAATTATGCCAACTGCGTCGGCGCGTGCGCTTTCAATTAACTCCTCATCGCGAAGTACTCGAAGTAATCTTAAGTGCGACTGAGTACCTGATTGACTGGCACCGAGCACGTCACCTTCTCGACGCTGCTCTAAATCTATGCGCGATAATTCAAAGCCATCAAGGGTCGCAGCCACGGCATCGAGTCGTACTCGTGCTGCAGATTCACTGGAGGTATTTGTTACTAACAAGCATAAACCAGGTGACGTGCCGCGTCCCACACGACCACGCAATTGATGTAACTGCGAAATGCCAAAGCGATCGGCATCCATAATTACCATGACCGTGGCATTGGCAACATCGACTCCCACTTCAATGACGGTCGTTGAAACTAGGACATCTATCTCACCTGCAGCAAATGCCCGCATCGTTGCATCTTTAACTTCGCTGCTCTGACGACCATGTAGCTCGGCTACTCTCACAGCTTTTAACGCCCCATTCGCAAGGCGCGGTGCGAGCTCGGTAACTGAAGCGATATCAATGGATTCCTGCCCGAAGAGAAAATCAATATCTGCGCTCTCATCATTACCAGCCTCAATGCGTGGTGCTACTACGTACGCTTGATGGCCATTTGCTACTTCTTCGCAGATTCGCTCCCACGCTCGCTCAAGAAAGGCCGGTTTTTCCGCAGCCGGAATCACATACGTTGTAATGGGCTGACGTCCAAGAGGCAGTTCGCGCAAAGTTGAGATATCTAGGTCACCAAATACGGTCATTGCAACGGTGCGAGGAATCGGCGTCGCAGTCATAACTAATAAATGCGGCGGCTTCTGCGCCTTTACTTTTAACGCATCACGCTGTTCAACACCGAATCTATGTTGCTCATCGACAACGATTAGACCTAAATCGGCAAACTCAATTTTCTCTCCAAGAAGAGCGTGGGTTCCGATAATAATTCCTGCCGCACCTGTTGCAGCCAGTGAAATCGCCTCCTTGCGTGCTGGAGTGTTTTGCGAACCAGTGATGAGAGTAATTCGTGTTGCTTTGTCGGCACTTCCTAACGTTCCACCAAGTGCTAGTCCTCCTAAGAGTTTTTCGAAGGTGCGCAGGTGTTGTGCCGCCAAAACTTCAGTTGGCGCAAGTAATGCCGACTGCCCCCCGCTATCAACAACAGCCAACATTGCGCGGAGTGCAACTACGGTCTTACCAGAACCAACTTCTCCCTGTAAAAGTCGGTGCATGGGATGCGATTGTGATAAATCATCTTCAATCTCTTTTATTACGGCACGTTGACCTGCAGTAAGGCCAAAGGGCAGCTCGGCATCAAAGGCTTCCAGAAGCCCACCCTTGGTTGCTTTACGCGAAATTGTGTTGAGCTTCTTTAACTCATTGCGACGCATTACCAACATAAGTTGAAGCACAAAAGCCTCATCAAATGTCAAGCGCGCCCGCGCTGCATCGGCGTGATCTAAATCCACTGGTGTATGAAGTTGAACAAGGGCCTGTTGCAGGGTTGGATAATTGTGCGCTTTTCTAATTTCTTCGGGCAAGTAATCTTCCACCTCATCCAAAGATGCAATTGCCATGTCTACACACTGTGAAATCTTCCATGACGGCATTTTTGCGGTTGCTGGATAGACCGGCAAATATTTTCCTGCAAAACTTTCAACAGCGTTATCAACATTGGCACCATCGGCGATCATCTGATAATCAGGATGAGCCAACTGCTTTCGCTTATTGAAAACTCCAACTTTTCCTGCAAATAGACCTTGCCTGCCAACCTTTAACTCTCTCTCACGCCAGGCTTGATTAAAGAATGTGAGCGCTAGTTTTTCGCGACCATCAGTGACGATCACCTCCAAAATACTCCCCTTCCGTCCGCGAATCGGACGGTTAACTGAGCTATGCACTTGCGCGAGAATTGTTACCTCATCACCTTCATGCAGCTCGGCAATATCGGAGAGCTCTCCGCGAACCATGTATCGACGTGGATAATGGCGCATGAGATCGCCAACGCTCTTTATTCCAAATGCATCAGCCAATACTTTTGCAGTGCGATCTCCTACTACGCTTGATAGATTGTTATCGAGATTGCCCACATGTGCATTCTCTCGCGTCTAGCAAGCCTTTTGCATCTCTTTACGCGCCATTACCAGTGTTTTATCGCTGCTTGGCCACCCACTGTGGGTGATAACAATTGCTATCTTGCCTGCAAGGTGCTCGGTAATTCCTTTTTCAATGCGTAGTGCTAGCTCCTCATCGAGATGCTCGGTGGGTTCATCAAAGATATATACGTCGGCTTGAGCAAGTAAGACTCTCGCAACTGATAAGCGCTTGGCCTCACCTCCAGAGATAGTGCGTCCAAAATCTCCAATTACCGTATTAAGTCCCTGTGGGAGTTCATTAAGGAGTTGATCTAACTCAAGAAGAGTTAGCACATTAATTAACTCTTCGTCAGTTGCGCTTTGGTTAGCAATCATTAAATTCTCTCGCAACGATGTATTAAAGATATGTGAGCGCTGAACCGTCCCAACTACCCGGCCACCCAAATCACTAAAATTTTTCACGTCTTGCCCATCGAAAGTTAACTCGCCTTTGTAAGGCAAGAGCCCGAGTAAACCCATTACGAGTGTCGATTTTCCACTCCCGCTTCGACCACGAATAACTAATAGTTCGCCTTTGTTAACTTCAAACGAAGTTGGATTCATAAAGTCTTGATCCCACGCAACTGTAATATTCTTTGCAGAGATTTGTGTGATAGCAGAGTCTAATTCTGCTCCACTCTTTTCATCACTTGGAAAACTCATCAAAGTATCTACGGAGTGTTGTGACATGAGAAGTTTTCCGGCATTAAAGAGATTGGGGTACCACGCTGTGATCGCTTCAAAAATAACTAGTGGAATAAAGATAAGCATCGTTACCTGAACATCTGGCACTTCCTGCGATTGAGTAAGTGTCATTGCCAGCCACGGAAAGCCAACAACACACAATGCAATAAGCGAATTGGTAAGCGCTGAGAATCTCCAACTCTGCCCTAGCAGCTGCTCTTCCATCACTTTAATCTCTATCTCTACCTCGTTTGTGCGTTTAACATTTTCATCTAAGTATCCATAAATTGCCGCCTCAGTGACACCTTGGATCGAGCCTTCGAGAAGTTGGGTATATGCATTTTCACCCTTCTCGATACTTCGGGCGAGTGGTTCGCTTCCTCGTTTAATCAACTCTGGGAAAAGCGCCAATAGAAGTGCGCAAGATGGCAGTGTAAATACAATACTTTCAGGGCGGACCCAAAAAGCTAACAGAGCTCCAAATGCCAGTGAAATAACGGCCGATGATTGTGGCAGTTTTATCCTAAGTTGATACTCCTGCGCGCGCTCTACATCATCGACAATACTTTT
Organism: Candidatus Planktophila sp.; assembly: GCA_030681675.1. Classification (NCBI taxonomy): domain Bacteria; kingdom Bacillati; phylum Actinomycetota; class Actinomycetes; order Candidatus Nanopelagicales; family Candidatus Nanopelagicaceae; genus Candidatus Planktophila; species Candidatus Planktophila sp. The sequence goes on along the minus strand of JAUXRP010000017.1, from coordinate 121,011 downwards.
AACGGCAGTGCCGCTATTAAAAACGTGTGCCACGACAATCGAACTCTGGCTCAGCTTCTTATAAATTCCGACACGCAAAGCAGTTAATCGACTAAAGACCGCCTTATGACTTACTAATCGCTCGCTATATCGTGCAGCCGATCGAAAGATTCCGAAGAAACGGACTAAGACAATCGCCACGCTTAATGTCAATATCGGTGGCTGCATGGATGCCATCGTGATTAACCATGCACTCGATATGGTAAGGCCGATTCCGCCAATGAATGCAAATGCGCCAAGTAAGTATGCGATAAACATCATCGGATGAGCGCCTTGGAAAAAGTAGCAACTAAATCTCCGTCTCTGAGCACGCCTCGATCATGTGTAATGCAGATCACGATTGCACCACCACTTGCATAATCTCGTAACGCTTTCATTACTGATTCGCCACTTGCCTGATCTAAATCGGCCGTTGGCTCATCGGCGATTAATACACGAGGTTTGGCGGCGATTGCCCGCGCTAGAGCAATCTTTCGTATTTGTCCTCCCGATGCCGCACTTCCAACTTCACCCGAAGCACCAATTGCAGTAGCTAAACCTTCTGGTAAATCGCTTAGCGCTAATCCACAGCGTCCAAGAATCTGGGTGATTTCATCACTACTTAACCCCTCATCAACGATTGTGAATTGATGGCCAACGTCCCCATGTGCAAGCTGAGGATTCTGTGGAATCCAGCCAATACTTTTGAACCAGGATTTTCGCCGCTCGGCTGTAACTTCGACTCCATCGGCCATCAAATTCGCCTGGTTACTAACACCTAGGAGATTCAAGGCAAAGGTGCTCTTACCTATTCCAGATTCACCAACAATAAAAAATATATCCCCAGAATGTAGAACCTCACCACGTATCGAGGTATCGATTCGTCCAGGAATGTTGAGTGACCAGTCGCTCCATTCAAGCGTAGAAACTCGAGAAAAATCATGTGGTTTTTCTATTACCGAAACAGTGCGCTGCGATTGAATATGTGTGAGTTGGGCAAATGCCTCACTGCCATCGGCTGAAGCGTGAAAAAGTGAGGCCGCATTGCGAAGTGGAAAATAGACTTCCGGTGCCAAAATTAGAACTGCCAAAGATGAAGTAAATCCAATCGTGCCATCAACTAAACGCAATCCAATAGAAACGGCAATAAGGGCTACTGAGATTGTTGCGCAGAGTTCGAGGGCTAGGGCAGATAGAAATGAGATTCGTAGAACTTTCATGGTTTCATCCGTATATTCATCCCCCATCTCTTCAATTCTCTGCGGCTGGCTCTTAAGACGAGAAAAAATCTTTAATGTCACAAAGCCACGTAGTGAGTCTTCGAAGTATTGAGACAACGAGCCTAGGGTCTGCCATTTTTTGGCAACTGAATCTGCCGTATAACGGCCTATGAGAGCGCCAAAGAGAGGGATTAAAGGCAGAGTCAGGATCGCTATCAGACCTGAGAGGGGGTCAAGAATTAAGAGCGTAACTATCACAACTGCAGGAGTGATTGAGGCGAAAAAGAGTTGAGGTAGAAATCGACCAAGATACATATCCAGGGAGTTAAGACCCTTGATAAGAAGCGTGCTTAAAGTTGAGCTCGAAAGATTTGAAAATGCACCAAGACTCGATGTGATCTCACTTCGGATCTCTTGCTTAATACGTACGGCTTGGAGACTGCACCAAAATTCAAAGCGGGCTTGAAAGAGCGCTCTAAAAAACCAAATGCATGACAAATAAATGAGAAGAGTTGAAATGCCCTCGGATTTTTTAATGATACCAACGATAATCGAGGATAAAACAAGGGCGCTTAAAACAATAACCGTCGACCAAATTATGGCAGCCGCGATTGAGACAAAGAAAAGCCTGCGGCTACCACTCCGAGAAAGCAGTAGCCGCAGATCACCTGATTTCACTTATGCAGGATATGGCTTACTACATCAAGAACGCCATGTTCTGGGTTAGAGATTTGCGCGGCGCTCACGCGCTTACGAAATACCCAGTAAGTCCAGCCCTGGTAGATAAGGACAATCGGTGTCATAACAACGGCGACATAGGTCATTACCTTTAAGGTGTAATCCGTGCTTGATGCATTCGTGATGGTGAGATCAAATTGTGCTCCCAATGATGAGGGCATCACGCGTGGATATAGTGCATAAAAGAGGGTCGAAACAAAGGTTGCAATAGCAACTGAGTTGAATATAAATGCCCAGCCCTCGCGACCAACAAAGTTTGCCGCCATTCCTGCGACCCAAAGGAGAGCTACAAGCACTGAAAGAATCAGAACTCGTGAGTTAATCTCAGGGAACAAGAGATTGGTCCAAGTCAAGAAGCCAACACACGAAACTGCGGCAAGTAACCCAGTGATTTTGGCAATGGCACGTGAGCGCTCTCGAATCTCACCAGTGGTCTTCAATGAAAGGAAGACTGCGCCATGAGTTAAGAAAACGGTAAGAGTGACAACTCCGCCAAGAAGTGCGAAGGGGTTGAGTAAGTTAAAGAAACCGCCAACATATTCAAGGGATCCATTGGAAGCTTTTTCTATTGGAACTCCCTTAACTATATTGGCGAATGCAACACCCCAGAGAAGGGCTGGAATTGCGCTACTAACCATGATTGCGATATCCCATCGTTGTCTCCACTGTGCTTTGCCGTACTTTGAGCGATACTCAAAAGCAACACCACGAACAATGAGTGAGACGAGAATCAAGAAGAGCGGAAAGTAGAAACCACTAAAGAGAGTCGCATACCATTCAGGAAAAGCTGCAAATGTTGCGCCTCCTGCAACTAGTAGCCATACCTCATTGCCATCCCAGACCGGTCCGAGCGTTGTCAGAACTGCACGTCGATCTGCCTCGTTACGAGATACAAAGCGATGAAGCATTCCAACACCGAAATCAAAGCCCTCAAGAATAAAATACCCGACCCATAGAACTGCAATGAGTAGGAACCACACCGTTTGAAATGTCATGTTCATGCTCCTTTCTTAGTAAGACATAACTAGGGGTTTGTCGGCAGAGCCACCTATCTGTGGATTGGCGTAATCAAGCTCTTCTACTGGACCTATTTTAATTACGCGCACAATAAGACCGACCTCGATAAATGCCAATACACCATACAAAAGTGTGAAGGCAATCATTGTGAAGAGAACCGCCCCGGCAGATACGACCGTACTTACGCCATCGGAAGTTTTAATGAGACCAAAAACGGCCCAAGGTTGACGAGCAGTTTCGGTAAAGATCCAGCCAAATGAGTTTGCAAGTAATGGCAAAAATGGAAGTGAGAACATCGCTGGAGCAAACCATTTACCCCTAGGCGTACCACCCCTTCGCATCTGCCAGAGTGCTAGGAGTGCGAAAAATGCACCTATGGCGCCAAAACCGATCATTAATCTAAATGACCAATATGCCAGAGGAATATTGGGCGTGTAATTGCCCTCTCCAAACTGCTTGTCGTACTTCACTTCTAAATCATTGACTCCCTCTACTACCCCGCTGAAGTCACCTGTAGATAGAAATGAAAGCAATGATGGAACACCAATCTGGAATACAGATTTAGATCCATCGAGCGTGCCGATTGTAAGCAGAGAGAAAGGCGCTGACGCTTGAGTCGTGTAGAGCGCTTCAGCGGCGGCCATCTTCATTGGCTGTTGTTCAGTCATGATACGAGAAGTCAAATCACCTGAGACGCTTACGAAAACAAAGCTAATGAGCATAGTGATCGCGCCAAGTTTAAATGTTGAGCGCGACATCGTTAGATCTTTACCCTTAATAATTAAATACGCCGAAATTCCTACGATAAATGCACCACCAGTAAGGGCTGCCGCCGGAATAGTATGGAAGAAAGTTGCGAGTGCAGTTTTCTGAGTAAGAACTTCAACGATATCCGTTAACTCAGCGCGATTCTTTTCTGGATTGAAAACATAACCAACAGGATGCTGCATCCATGCATTAGCGGCCAGAATAAAGTAGGCAGATAACAATGTTCCAGTTGCTGCTAACCAGATGGAGGCAAGATGCAACTTCTTTGGAAGTCGGTCCCATCCAAAAATCCAAAGCCCCAGGAATGTACTCTCAAGGAAAAAGGCAAGAAGACCTTCTATAGCAAGAGGAGCCCCGAAAATATCTCCTACAAATCGGCTATAAGAAGACCAGTTCATTCCAAATTGAAACTCTTGAACGATACCGGTGACTACTCCAATTGCGAAGTTAATCAAAAACAGTTTTCCAAAAAACTTAGTTGCTCGGAGGTACTGCAATTTGCCGGTGCGATACCAGGCTGTATGCAATCCTGCGACTAGAAATGACATTCCAATTGTGATTGGAACGAATAGAAAGTGGTATACGGTAGTGATGGCAAACTGCCACCGCGCTAGATCTAAAGCTTCCATGAAACGTTTTCCCCTAGGTCTGAACCGCTCAACCGGCTCGGTTCCAATCTTGTGTGATGTCAAAGAATTTCTCACTTAATTTTGCTGTGGCAGCACTCACGAAGGTTTTTTTACGCGTAAATACAGGCCTTTTTACTGAGAGCCAGCCCTTCAATATCTGCGGATTGGCGTACTCCCGCCCCCTCACGATACCCTTTCGCCCTGTCTGTAATGGACTCTGCACTCAAAACTAGATCTAAAAAGGGGTACCACTGTGGCAGCAACATGCGATATTTGTAGCAAAGGACCAAGTTTTGGCAATAACGTTTCCCACTCAGAGGTAAAAACACGTCGTCGCTGGAATCCAAATATTCAGCGTGTGCGCACAATGGTCGGCTCAACACCTAAGCGCCAAAATGTGTGTACCTCATGCCTTAAAGCTGGAAAAGTTACGCGTTAATAAATTTTCTCAATTGAAATGGCGCCAGGTATCTGGCGCTTTTTTCATTTCCAAACCTGTAACACCGCTGCCTGCAACAACTTCTCCAACGCGCAGGCCAGGCAAATTCAGGCCCGTTACAAGAAAAACATGATCCTCTCCCCCAGCAAATATCCATTGCCACACATCAATTCCCTCTTTCTTAGCTAACTCATTGAGCGCAGTAAATTCGGAATTTGCAATGAAGGCCTCCTTGAAAAAGTTAAATCCAAGCCCAGAGGCCAGTGCCATTTGCTCAGCCTGGGTAATGAGAGAGTCACTAACATCACACATCGCGCTGGCACCTGAGTGTGCCATCGCGCTTGCCGCCCAATAATCAACGTTCGGTGCGCAGAACTCTTCAATTGCATAGGCTTCAAGGTCATCGATTCCATCTTTTTGAATTACTGCAAGACCGGCAGCAGACCAACCGGGAAGTGATGTTACATAGATTGAATCTCCAAGTTGAGCGCCACCGCGAGTAATAGGCTTTTCGACTTCACCAATTGCCGTCATTGAAATAACTTTAATCACACCTCGCGTTAAATCTCCGCCGACGACTACCACTCCACAACTCTTAGCTTCATGGGCTATTCCATGGGCTAAATCACTTATCCATTCCATCGTTTCGGAGCCAGTCAAAGTCAGCGCTACTACCAAGTACTGCGGAGTAGCCCCCATCGCATAAATATCAGCTAAGTTTGCCGCCGTTACCTTTCGTCCAATATCAAATGCACCCGACCATTCGAGATTAAAATGTGTACCTTCCACAGCCATATCGGTAGTTATAACTGAGAGAGGTGAAGTTTTAACGACCGCTGCGTCATCTCCAATACCAACAAGAACTGCAGTGTGATCGCCTCGGAAGATTTCAGCCAGAGTGGTGATGACGTGGGCCTCTTTAAAGTTCATAGCCCTAACCTTAATCCACTGGTCAGTAACGCCTCCTCTGAAGTAGCCTTTGGCCACCAACGAAAGGAAAAAGCGATGTCAATTCAGGCCTACATTTTAATTCAAACCGAGGTCGGCAAAGCTAGTTCGGTTGCGAAAGCCGTCTCGTCAATCGCAGGCGTGACTCTCTCTGAGGGTGTAACTGGACCATACGATGTCATTATGCGTGCTGAAGCGCCAAGCATGGAAGAGTTTGGCCGCGTTATCTTGTCAAAAGTTCAGGCAGTCCCTGGAATCACTCGCACATTAACTTGCCCAGTAACTTATTAATTTTTTAACAGACGGTGCGTACGCTATTTCATAATGCGGCATGCTGGTCACATGGAAAAGAAATCTTTGATGGAATTCTTATTGATGGTGAAAGCATTATCGCAACTGGTGTACAGGCCCTAGATTCCAAGTTCGATCAAAGCATTAATTTAAAAGGCGCATTTGTAATTCCTGCATTTATTGATGGGCATGCTCACCCCATTTTTGGCGGTCGAGAAGCAGCTGGCCCAAGGATCAATGGGCTCGACTCAGTCGATGAAATTCTCAGAGAAGTAGAAAGTTTTGCGATCGATAACCCAGATCAAGCCTGGATTATCGGCGGTGCATATGAGGCGGCGATTATTGATGGCGGGGACTTTGATGCCCACTGGTTAGATTCAGTCGTTAGTGATCGCCCCGTCGTATTACATGCAGTAGATCATCATACGATTTGGGTTAACAGCAAAGCGTTGAAACTTGCCGCAATCACTCTTGAAACTGTGGATCCGATTGGTGGCACGATTGCCCGTCGCCAAGACGGCACACCTAAAGGCACATTCCGCGAACCCACTGCAATGGCTTTAATCCTAGATAAAGCACCCTCAGACTCGATTGCAAGTGATGTGCAAGCAATAAAAAGTGCATGTACTGCATATTTAGATTCTGGAGTCACATGCGCCATCGACTCGTGGGTTGAAAAAGATATGGCCAAGGCTTACTTGGCTGCAGCACAATCTGGAGATTTAACGATTGCGATGAACCTATCTCTCCTAGTAACTCCAACAACATGGGAAGGAAAGTTAGAAGAGTTTAATTCTTTGCGAGATGAGTTCGCAGCATTACCCAATCCAGAATTAGTACGAGTCAACAGCATTAAGTTTTTAGCCGATGGCGCGCTTTCGGCCGGTACTGCCGCGTTAGTGGATCCCTATTTAGATGATCCAGATTCGAATGGAATTAAAATTTGGGGCGAAGATGAGTTAGTAGATGCTCTGGTTGCCTTCGATGCGCTGAAGTTCCAAGTTCATATACATGCCATTGGCGATGCCGCAGTGAAGCTGGCCCTGGACTCAATTGAAGCTATGATGCGGGTAAATCCAACGTGGGATCGGCGTCCTGTCATTGTGCATGCACAGTTGATCTGCGATGAGGATCTACCTCGTTTTAAAGCTTTAGGGGTAATCGCCAATATTCAGCCACTCTGGTGCTACTTAGATCCAATGAACAAAGAGTTGATTTTGCCGCGGATTGGTCGAGAACGAAATGATTCTCAGTATCGCCTGCGCACTTTGATAGATAGCGGCGCAACTATTGCCTTTGGGAGTGATTGGCCCGTTACAAGTGAAATTCCACTACGCGCCCTAGGAGTTCCTGTGAATCGACTGAAGCCTGGTCAAAAGAGCGGTGAAAGCTGGAATATATCTGAAGCAATTACGATGGAAGAGTCCCTACAATTTTATACGCACAACGTCGCCTACCAATTGTTTCGCGAACTAGAGCGCGGTGCGCTAGAGATAGGCATGAAGGCTGACTTCATAGTTTTAGATAAAAACTTACTGGACACTGATCCTTGGCAAGTATCCACAGTGGGTATTAAAGCGCTATATAAAAATGGTTTGCCAGTTGAAATTTCATCGTGAGCCTGGCCTCTATAATTCTAATCTCGAGCCAAGAAAGAATTAATGCTTCGAGCTAAATAGAGTTGAGCTTCTTTTGCAACTTCTGGTGCAACACCTGCCAATGCATTAAAGCCGTGAATCGCACCCTCAAACTCTTTAAAAATAACGGGAACTTCGGCGGCTTTAAGTGCTTGCGCATAAAGTTTGCCATCATCGGCTAAAGGATCAAATTCAGCGGTCACCAAAACTGTTGGTGCCAAGCCAGTTAAATTCGTACAGTAAGCTGGAAATGCATATGGATTGAGAAGATCGGCATCGGAGCCAATATATTGAAATTCAAACCAACGCATAATCTTTGAAGTTAAGCCATAACCCTCAGCATTTTGTATTGCACTTGGCAGTGAACCATCATTGCCAGTGCAAGGGTACACAAGCATCTGAAAGGCTAAATCAATTAAATTTGTATCTCTACACTTTATTGCAACTGCCGCAGCCAAATTTCCCCCAGCGCTATCGCCACCAACTCCAATTTTCGTTGCATCAATTTTTAAAAGTTCAGCATTTCTTACGACCCAATCCAAGGCCGCATAGCAATCATTGAATGGAGTTGGAAACGGATGCTCAGGGGCTTTTTGATATTGAACTTGAACAACCACGAAATTACCTTTATTGGCGAGAGAACATACGGTGGGCTCATTACCATCCATATTCCCGATAACCCAACCCCCACCATGGAAATAAAGCATCACGGGAAGGTTAGGCTCTGCGCTTGGGCGATAGATTCTGATTGGTAAATAGCCATTTGGTCCTGAGATAATTCGATTTTCGATGCTAAAGATTGGCTCAGGTTGTCCAATGAAATCAGTTACAGGAAGTGTGCGGAATCTATATTCCTCCATTGATATTTCCCATGGAGCAGGTAGGTTCATTTTTTCGCGCAGCGCAAGATAGTCAGCAAACTCTTTTTTTAGTACCATGAATTAATTACCTAAACTTCCGTTAGTACGACACTAGGCCGTGGCGATTAACGTACACATCATAGTCTTCATTGGTTTTCAGATAACTCTCATTCATTGGGCCACTAACAAAACCGCCTCTTCCCATTTTTTATAGTGTTGAGGCAACCGAATGGATCTTTACTGGAATTCCGTTGAGTACAGCATTTCCAGATAATGGGTCCATTTCTTCTTCATCTGTGAGCACATTTGTGTTGACTCCAGATACGGTGGAGGCGATCTTCATCTTTGTGCCAACTAGATTGTGGCCCCAGCCATGAGGAAGGCTGACCACTCGGGGGCGAATATTATTAGTTATTTCTACAATGACATCAAGTGTGCCCACTCGACTTGAGATGCGAACCATTTCTCCATCACTTATGCCAACCTGGTGGGCATCATCTGGATGTATCTGTAATGTGCAACGAATAGCGCCTTTAACTAGGGTTTCAATGTTATGCATCCATGAATTATTCGAGCGCAGATGTCGGCGACCAACTAGTAAGAATTCTTCTTCATCAAAATCATCGAGAGCGTTTTCCAGACGCATTAAATCAGCCACAATCTCAGCGGGGGCTAGTTCAATCTTTCCACTTTGGGTGCGTAAAACTTCTGGAATTCTTGGCATGAGTGGTCCAAAATCAATTCCATGTGGGTGATTTTTAAGAGTTTGCAAATTAATTCCCTTTGGATTAGTCCCGTATGCATCACCGTATGGTCCAGTACGAAGTAGTAAATCTAAAATTCTCTCCGGCCCATGCTCTCCGGAAGATGAAATGTGCTCTCGGATTTCTCCTTCATCGCGCCCATGAATTTGGGATAATTCATCTTTTAAAACTTTTTCCAGAAGCGAATTAAATATATAATCATCCACCACAGCAGTATCGATGTCTGCGCCAAACCCTTGTGCTATTCCTGCTAACTTAGCAAGAATCTGCCACTCATCTGGCTCTCCACTTTTTCTTTCAAATACAGGACCCGAATAATTAGCAACGTTGCGCACCGAAAATGACGTATAAATCATGTCGTAGTGGCTGCGCTCTAGATGTGATGGGGGTGGAAGAATCACATTGGCATGTCGAGTTGTTTCATTAAGGTAAATATCAACGCTGATCATAAAATCTAGTGATTCAAAAGCTCGTTCAATTTGTTGCCCATTTGGAGTTGAAAGAACGGGATTACCGGCCATAGTGACCATCGCCTTTATCTGACCTGGGCCTTCGGTGAGAATCTCTTCAGCCATGAGAGCTGCTGGAAATTCGCCTATAGCCTCAGGAAATCCTCGAACTCGCGAGAATCTATGTCCAATCCGAAATCCTTTACCCCGCCCGGGTTTACCTCGAGTTGTCTGTCCACCCGCTGCTGGCAAGGTAAACATGACACCACCAGCCTTATCTAAATTACCTGTAATGATGTTAATTACATCAACTAACCACGATGCGGTGGTACCAAAACTCACGGTCGTTGTGCCGATACGACCGTAAACAAGGGCGGTAGGTGCATCACAGAGTTCCATTGCAACTCTTCTAATTGTTTGGGCATCAATACCTGTCACACCTGCAACTGCTTCTGGAGAGAAAGCTTTGAGTGCAGCAGGTAATTCATCAAAACCGGTGATGTACGGGCGCAGATGATCACCGACATCGGCACGGCCGCAGTTAATAATTGTGTGCGCTATTGCTGCTAATAAAAATGCATCTCCATTTGGTCTAATTGCTAACCATTCGTCGGCTTTTTCCACACTACGTGTGCGTTGTGGGTCAACGACAATAAGTTTTCCACCTCGGGCACGCATTGCTTCGAGCCTTCCTGGAAAATCTGGAGCAGTACACAAACTGCCATTTGAAACATATGGATTAGCACCTAACATCAATACGTAATCGGTTCGATCAAGATCAGGAATCGCTAATGAGGTGGCAGTACCAAACATGTATCCAGATGCAATCTGTTTTGGAAGTTGATCTACCGATGAAGCGCTGAAGTGTTTGGTTGTGCCTAAGGCTTGCATCCATGATCTGTTGTATAAGAGCGGTGCAAGGTTGTGTGAATTGGGATTTCCGACATATGTACCAATCGAGTCACGACCGTAAGTATTTATAACGTGCATTAAACCACGTTCAATTTCATGCCAAGCTTCTTGCCAAGAGACTTCAACATGCTGACCATTGCGCTTTACGAGTGGTTTTCGCAATCTATCTGGATCTTCGTGCAATGCTTTTAGAGTTGTCCCCTTGGGACAGATGAAACCTTTACTGAATACATCATCTTTATCACCGCGAATCTGTAGAACTTTTTCATCTTTTACTGTTATTGCCAGTCCACATGTTGCCTCACATAATGGGCACGTCCGGTAGGCAATTCTTTCGGCACCAGTATCTGACACACCCATAGATTGACACATATACAACTACAGACCTAATTCCCTGAGGTGGTGTTGAAAGTCCGTGGTTTCCTAGTTTTTTGATTGGCTGCATCCACCTACAAGAGTAGGCTAGCTAGAAGAGAAAATGCACTCTCTAGTCGGAGGTTTATTACATGCAGATCTGGATATGGCTTCTTGCAGCAGGAATCTTGCTCGTTGTGGAAATGCTGACCGTTGATTTGCTATTCGCCTCTCTTGCCTTTTCAGCCCTACTTGCAGCTGGTGCTCATGGGCTGGGCTCTGGAGTTGTTGTTCAGGGTGTTGTATTTGGTGTCGGTGCTGCAGGTTCACTGATGTTCTTGCGTCCAATCGCACTGCGCCATTTGAAAAAGAAGCCAGCAAATCAGGCAACTAATGTAGAGGCGCTTATCGGTGCGAGTGCGATTGCTTTATCTGTTGTTACGCAAGACCAAGGTTTAGTAAAACTCAACGGAGAAACATGGAGTGCTCGCAGTAATACTGGTCAGATTCACAATGGTGCTCAGGTCGAAGTTGTTGCCATTGAAGGCGCAACTGCAGTAGTTAAGCAGAAAGGGTAAATAGAGATGGTTCAATATGGAGTTTTGGCGCTACTCGTTCTTATCTTTGGAGTCGTTCTTTCGCGAGCGATTCGAATAATTCCACAAGCGAGCACAGGTTTAGTAGAACGATTGGGTCGCTACCATCGTACAATTGGTGCGGGTCTAGTAATTATTATTCCATTCGTTGATCGCCTAAAGCCACTCATTGATATGCGCGAGCGCGTAGTTTCCTTTCCGCCACAACCAGTAATTACTGAAGACAACTTGGTAGTATCAATCGATACCGTTATTTACTTTCAAGTCACTGATCCAAAGTCTGCTATCTATGAGATTGAAAACTACATTCAAGGTATTGAGCAGCTGACCGTAACAACACTTCGTAACGTTGTCGGTAGTTTGGATCTGGAGGCGGCACTTACTTCACGAGATTCCATTAACACCGCACTTCGAGTTGTTCTAGATGATGCAACTGGTAAATGGGGAGTGCGAGTTAACCGCGTTGAGATTAAAGCAATTGATCCACCGCCAAGCGTGCAGGAGTCGATGGAGAAGCAGATGCGCGCCGAGCGTGATAAGCGTGCTGCAATTTTGACTGCAGAAGGTGAAAAACAAAGCCAGATTCTTACCGCAGAAGGTGCGCGTCAAGCAGAGATTTTGCGTGCTGAGGGCGATGCCCAGGCCGCAGTTTTGCGCGCTGAAGGTGAAGCCGAGGCGATAAAGAAGGTCTTTGGTGCGGTGCATGCTGCAAATCCTGATGAGAATGTACTGGCATATCAGTATCTGCAGCAGCTTCCAGTGATTGCAAATGGAACTGCCAGCAAGATTTGGGTCATTCCTGCCGACTTAAGTGGTGGAATGGCACAGATTATGAAGGCTTTCAAAGGAAGTTAATGGATGCAAAGTTCGCGAGTAGCGAAGATTCTGCACGGTGTGCTCATTTTTAACGAGTTTTACAATAATCGCTCGTTGGATCTCCGTTTGAAAATGGCAATTTCTGAACTTTTGTGCGATCTTCAATTGAGAAATAATCACCTTCATACCAACATACTGAATAGACAGAGTATTTCTTATCAGCGTTTGAGGAGAAATTCGCTGGAAGTAATGGATTCTTAGCACGCAAATTTACAATTCCTAAATCGATAAAAGTGCCCAAGGAATCGGGTGGTGCTGGTGGTGGCATTCCGACTTCCGTTGCAATAACTTGACCTTTCTTAATAAAAACTCCTTGAAGGAAACTTTCACGCGAATCATTTTCTACAGCAGGAGGAATAGAGTTTAAAACGCTCTTCACAAAATCTGAAGGCTGAAGCATGTGCCCAAGTCGCAACATAATTCCGCAGGGATGAATGATATTTAGTAAAAATTGATAATTACCATCAGATATGTATTGTGCAGCCGCTGAAATTTGACCATCGAAGGGTGCAGTGATTGTTACTCCCTTCACATAACCTCCGAATTCTGACCAACGAAGTCCGGCATGAGGCTTGTAACTTCCACCTCGGATTTGACCAGGTTGAACTATCGATACCACCTTGGAAAAATCTAATAAATCCCCGGTTGCAATCAATGGCATTGGACATTTGGGGACTTTGCCCTGGGATTGCCATATGGAACTTGAATCATCATATTTCCAAGTAACTGTTGCGTTACTAGGCGAAGGCTTAGAGCGAGGTTTTTGGAGCACAACTCCCTTGTTCCAGATTAATTTGCCTCCATATTTTATACAAGTGTATTTGACACCATTTGAATTAGAGGTGCTGCCAATTTTTTGACAGGAACTTCCAGTCTTAACCGCCGCATGTGCATCTGGGAAGCCAACAACGAAAACTGTGAGCGCAAGAATTAAGGTTCTACGGCGCAGAAGTTTATAATTTATCAAGAACCTACCTCTACCTTTTAATTACCTAGCACGCCATTGGTTCGTGCACATGCAGTTGAAATTAAGGCCGTGATCAGTGACATGTAAGTAATACCCGTGGCCTGCATGAGCTTTGGGTACATCGACGTGCCGGTAAATCCGGGCATTGTGTTGATCTCATTAATTACGACTTCGCCCTTATTTGTATAGAAAAAATCAACTCTCGCAAGACCACTGCATCCAAGTGCTTTGAAGGCCTGCACCGCATTTGCTCGAATCTCATCACTTGCCGCTTCTGGAATATTGGCAGGAACATGCACTGTTGTTGCATCATCTAAATATTTCGCCTCAAAATCGTAAAACTCAAACTTACTATCTATCACTATCTCCCCGACAACCGATGCCAGAACCTCACCATCTTTTTCAAGGACTGCGCACTCTATCTCTCGTCCACTTATTGCCTGCTCAATCATAACTTTACGATCAAAGGTAAAAGCATCAGCTAGTGCCGCTTCAAGGTCTGCTTCTGATTTAACTTTATAAGTTCCACGACTTGAACCACCTCGTGCAGGCTTAACAAATACCGGATAGGAAGTATCCGAACTCTTAACTTTCCAATCAGATTCAGTGACAACGATGCCGCCTGCAACCTGCATTCCCGTTGCGCTAAAAACAGTCTTAGAAAAGGACTTATCCATGGCCGCCGCCGAGGCCATCACCCCACTTCCAACGTAGGAAATACCTGCGGTTTCGAAGAAGCCTTGAATGGTGCCATCTTCTCCGTATGGACCGTGAAGAACTGGGAATACAACATCAATGCTCAATCGTTTCCCGTCAACCGAGAAGCCATGAACATCGGCGACTATGGGTGTGAGGCTCGCATCAACGGTTGGGAGTACCCCATTGATGATTGCTAATGGATAACCACTCGGTAACTGAACCCAGTTACCAGCTTTAGTGATTCCAATGAGGACAGCTTCAAACTTATCTGAATCCAAACCCGCTAAAACTCCGCCCGCAGAAAGACAGGAAATCTCATGTTCACTACTGCGACCCCCACAGATAATGGCAACGGCGGTTTTTTTCATCGGATAAAATTTTCAGATCGAGTAGTAATCTCCATTAAGCGGTCAAAGGCTTGCATTGGAGTAAGGGTACCTGCACAGACATCTGCAACGGCTTCAATCACTGGAACTTCAATACCAATTCGCTGGGCGATTTCAAGAACTGCACCTGATGAGGCAATGCCTTCAACGGTTTTAACTACTTGTTCTCTAGCAATCTCCATTGACCCAGAGCGCCCTAAAACCTCACCGAAAGTTCTATTGCGTGAGAGTGGTGATCCACAACTTGCAACTAAATCACCCATTCCAGCTAATCCTGCAGCACTCAGAGGATCTGCACCATAAGCGGCAGAGAGACGTGCAACTTCATTTAGACCACGAGTTATAACCATGGCCTGAGTATTTTCACCAAAGCCCATGCCGATGGACATGCCCACAGCTAAGGCGATAACGGATTTGATTGCACCAGCAAATTCGCAACCCAATACATCAATCGATGTGTAGACACGGTAGTAAGGCGTTGAAAATATTTTGGC
Source organism: Candidatus Planktophila sp. (assembly GCA_030681675.1). Taxonomy (NCBI): domain Bacteria; kingdom Bacillati; phylum Actinomycetota; class Actinomycetes; order Candidatus Nanopelagicales; family Candidatus Nanopelagicaceae; genus Candidatus Planktophila; species Candidatus Planktophila sp. Next base: position 105,949 of record JAUXRP010000017.1, on the reverse strand, counting down.
GATTTTTTCAGCGTTAATCATTGTATGTGCAGCAACTACGGCACCGGCGGGCTGTCGTAAAATTAATTCATTTGCAAGATTTGGCCCAGTAATTATCGCAACGTTGTAGGTCTCCATGACTTCTTCAATTATTTGAGACATTCTCAGTAAGCTTGAAAGTTCAACTCCTTTTAAAGTGCTTATAAATAGGGCGTTTTCAGCCGCAAATGGTTTCCAAATTTTGAGATTCTCACGCAGAGTTTGAGCGGGAACGGCTAACACATAGATTGATGAGTATTCGAATGCCACATGTAAATCTGTTGTTGCGCGCAAGCCAGTGGGTAAAACATTGCTCTCTAGGTACTTTGAATTTGTATGCCTCTGATTAATTTCATCTACGACCCTTTGATCCCGGCCACAAATAAGAACATGATTGCCGGCATCAACTAAAACCTGAGCCATCGTGCTGCCCCACTGCCCGGCCCCAAAGACGGTTACTTTACTCATCGCTTTTTCTTAAAATTTCCGGTGCGAGGTAAATCTGAATTGTGTGGATCAAAGATTTCTATTGGGCGCTTTTCCCCCCGAAGCTCTTCAAGTAGATCGGTGATTGCCCGCATCACAAAGGCTGTTGCCTCAGTTAATGCCACGGGGTCGTTCTCCTTGCCATACCAATTCGATAAATCGAGGGGCTTGCCCACTAAAATCTTGATGGGTGTGCGAGGAAAAAATTTAATCTTTTTCACATAAGTTGGCATGACAATCTGCGAACCCCATTGGGCAATTGGAATAACTGGTGTCTTCGTCATAATTGCCAAGCGGGCCAATCCAGTTTTTGCAATCATCGGCCAACCCTTTGGATCCCTCGTGAGTGTGCCCTCTGGATAGACGCCTAGACAGTGGCCCGCCTCGAGTAATTTTACGGCGTGCACTAGTGCCTTGGATGCATCTTTGCTCTCACGCACCACAGGTACTTGTCCAGCTGCAAGGAGAATTTTGCCAATAATTGGAACCCTAAATACTGCCTCTTTGCCAATGTATCGAGGTGCACGACCATTTCGGAAGAGAAAGTGAGTCAGGAATAGAACATCTAGGTATGAAATGTGATTGCTGGCAACGATTATTCGACCAGTTTGGGGAATGTAATGTGCGCCTCGCCACTGTTTCTTTCCGACTAAATTCAGCACAGGGATGGCTATCTTTGTACAGATTTTAAAAGTTAAATTCGTACCGAGAGGTTTGCCAGTTGGTGGAGCATAAGAAACCTTGTACTCCCTCATAGTTGCAATAATACTGCCGATAAAATAAAAACGGGGCCAGCATCAGCCGACCCCGCCCTTATTAAAGATTTACTTTTTCTTAGCTGGAGCCTTTTTGGCAACAACCTTCTTAGCTGGAGCCTTCTTGGCAATAACCTTCTTAGCCGCCTTAACGACAGCCTTAGCCTTAACAACTGGCTTTGGTTCTGGCTTTGGTGCAGGTCCGAGCTTGCGCTCACCTGAGATGACATCTTTCAAGCCCTTAGCAGGCAAGAAACGGGCCTTCTTTGAAGCCTTGATCTTGATTGTCTCGCCAGTGAATGGATTACGTCCCATACGTGCTTTGCGATCAACCTTCTTGAACTTGCCAAAATCGTTGATCATTACATCTTCGCCCTTTGATAGCGTGCGAACGATTGTGTCAAAAACGATTTCTACAGCGTGAGCTGCTTCTTTCTTGCTGTCGTTGAAGTGTGGTGACAACGCCGCAATGAATTGGGCCTTATTCATTGAAATCCCCTTATTTACGTGTAAATGTTAAGCAATCGCTTAACGTGTTCTTAAACTTACGCGCCTATTAGGTGTGTAGTGCTTATTCATATAGGTGTGTCGCAATATTTATTTTGCACAAAATTCCTTAAAAATCACCTGTTTTACGCATAGAAAACTCTCGATTGAGCCTTGAGGGTTCTCTCAATTCACGCTCCCCTGATAGATAATCAGTGATTTACGCCTGTTTTTATCGAATTAAGCGCGAATTGGAAGCGTAAGAGGCTTGTAATGTGGGCGTGATTTCTCAAAAATATCGATGGAATCACTGTTTTTAATGGTTAAACCGATGTCATCCAGACCCTCCATTAATCGCCAGCGGGTGTAATCATCGATTGTATATCCAAGAACAACGTCGTTATATGAAACGCTTCGGCGCTCTAAATCAACGCTTATCTGGGTTGTCGGATCGGCCTCAATGGCAAGCCACATCGCCTCAACTTCGCTTTGATCCAAAATTACCGTTAAGAGTCCACCTTTTAAGGAGTTACCTCGAAAGATATCGGCAAAGCGGCTAGAGATGACAACTTTAAAGCCATAGTTTTGCAGCGCCCACACTGCATGTTCGCGAGATGAACCCGTACCAAAATCTACGCCAGCAACTAATATCGTTGCATCGCCATAGGACGGATTGTTGAGTACAAACTCAGGGTCACTTCTCCAAGCCGAGAATAATCCATCTTCAAATCCACTGCGAGTTACACGCTTTAAATAAACGGCAGGAATAATTTGATCAGTATCTACATTGCTACGACGAAGTGGAACTGCGCTACCCGTGTGCTTAATAAATTTTTCCATTCTCTTTTCGCCCCTCTACAAATCTGCCGGTGATGAAAGTGTGCCACGCAGCGCCGTTGCTGCAGCCACAAGTGGACTTACTAAGTGAGTACGACCACCTTTGCCTTGTCGGCCTTCAAAGTTTCTATTTGATGTCGATGCCGCGCGCTCTCCGACGGCGAGTTGATCTGGATTCATGCCTAAACACATTGAGCAACCAGCATTTCGCCATTCGGCGCCGGCGTCGATGAATACTCTATCTAAACCTTCAGCTTCGGCCTCTAAACGCACTCTGGCAGAACCAGGTACTACTAACATGCGAAGCGTCCTTGCAATTTTCTTGCCTTTGATAACCTGAGCTGCGGCTCGCAAATCTTCGATTCGACCATTGGTGCAAGAGCCCAAAAAAACAGTGTCAATGACTATGTTTTTAAGGGGCATTCCAGCCTCAAGACCCATATAAATCAATGCACGTTCTGCAGCTCCTCGCGCCTCATCATCTTCTAAATCGGCAGGATTAGGAACATGTGAATTAAGTGGCGCACCTTGAGCAGGATTTGTTCCCCAGGTAACGAATGGTTCAATTTCGTCGGCATTAATAGAAACTTCTACATCAAATTTCGCATCCTCATCGGTAAATAGAGTTTCCCAATAAGCTAGTGCTGCATCAAAATCGTGCGGTGCATGTGGCTTACCTTTTATATAATCAAAGGTAGTTTGATCGGGTGCTATCAAACCGGCGCGTGCGCCCGCCTCAATAGACATATTGCACACTGTCATTCGTGATTCCATAGATAAAGCACGGATTGCTTCACCACGGTACTCGATGATATATCCCTGCCCACCACCTGTACCGATTTTTGCAATTATCGCCAAAATAATATCCTTAGACGTCACACCGTGTTTTAAGGTTCCATTAACATTAATAGCCATCGTCTTAGGACGGGCCAAAGGAAGAGTCTGTGTTGCTAATACATGTTCAACTTCAGATGTTCCAATACCAAAGGCAAGAGCCCCAAAAGCGCCGTGCGTTGATGTGTGCGAATCTCCACAAACGATTGTCATTCCTGGCTGCGTCAGACCAAGCTGGGGTCCAACCACGTGAACTACTCCCTGATCTTTATCTCCTAGCGAGTGAAGACGCACACCGAACTCTGCGCAATTTGCGCGCAATGTATCGACTTGTAACTTTGAAACTGGATCAGCTATAGGTCGATCGATATTTTGAGTAGGAACATTGTGGTCTTCAGTTGCAATAGTTAGATCTGGACGTCGTACTCTGCGACCTGCAAGGCGAAGACCGTCAAAGGCCTGTGGGCTAGTAACTTCATGAATGAGGTGTAGATCGATATATAAAAGGTCAGGCTCTCCTGCGGCGGCACGCACGATATGCTCGTCCCAAATTTTCTCCGCTAATGTGTTAGCCATCTTGTTTTTTACTCCTATACCTTAATATTGCCATATCAAATAGTGGGATGCTAATATCACTCTATGGTCAGAAAGAATAGCGGAGTTGGCGTATTAGACAAAGCCGTAGCGATTTTGAGCACGTTAGAGGCAGGACCTCACTCTTTAGCAGAACTCGTTGCCGCAACAGGCATCGCTCGTCCTACTGCGCATCGATTGGCAGTTGCCCTTGAATTTCATCGGCTCGTTTCACGCGACTTATCAGGACGCTTCACTATCGGGGCTCGCAGCGGTGAGTTGAGTTCAGCCGCCGGTGAAGATCGCTTACTCGCCGCCGCCGGCCCTGCTCTTGCCGCCTTACGGGATGCAACGGGAGAGAGTGCGCAGTTGTATAAACGACAGGGCGATCAGCGCATCTGCGTAGCCGTTGCCGAGCGCCTCTCAGGTCTTCGCGACTCGGTTCCAGTAGGAAGTGCATTGACGATGGCTGCAGGTTCGGCTGCCCAAATTTTATTGGCGTGGGAAGATAGTGAAAAAATTCACCGGGGTTTAATTAACGCTCGCTTTACCGCCGCCCAGTTAGCAGCAGATCGTCGGCGCGGATGGGCACAGTCTGTTGGAGAGCGCGAAGCTGGAGTTACATCGGTATCGGCCCCTGTGAGAGCACCAAATGGAAAAGTAATAGCCGCCGTAAGTATTAGCGGACCAATTGAACGCTTAGGTCGCCAACCTGGCCGCATTCATGCAGCGGCAGTTGTCGCTACAGCAGCTCGCCTGAGTGAATATCTAATTCGCGAATGACTCGCCCTATAACATCAAAGCCAAAACCTTTACGCTGCAAGAGCGATTGAATTCGTCGGATCTGCACTTCGGCCTCCAACCGTGACATTGTTGAATATTTTTTCATCGCAAGAGAAAATGCCATTCGGTACTCATCTTCTCCATCGATCTCATCTAAAGCAGTATCGATAGAGAGTTGATCAACTCCCCTAGTTCGCAGCTCACCGGCGATCATCCGCTTAGATAATTTCTTTGCGTTGTGTCGCGACTGCGTCCACGCTTTTGCGAACTCGGCATCATTTATCAACCCCGCCTCTTGAAGGCGATAGATGATTGCATTGGCAACCTCATCGGTTATGCCGCGCTTTTTAAGATGAGCCAGGAGCTCACCCTTACTCTTGGCTCGCGTAACGAGTGCATTCAATGCAATCGTGTGTGCGAGTTCGTAAGGGTCAGCGCCATGGTCAACTTTTGTGAAGTTGAGGCTAATTAGAAATCAACCTCTGCTGCAGCCTCATCAATGGCTGCAATTAAGTCGGCATCGACCTGTACTGGTGCAAAGTGAGCGCGAATCTTGCTCTCAATCTCATTTGAAAGATCTGGATTATCGAGAAGGAAGGTACGTGCATTCTCCTTGCCCTGACCGAGTTGATCGGCCTCATATGTATACCAGGCACCGGATTTCTTTACGATTCCGATGTCGACGCCCATGTCAATTAAAGAGCCCTCACGAGAGATACCAGTTCCGTAAATAATGTCGAACTCGGCCTGCTTAAATGGCGGTGCCATCTTATTTTTAACAACTTTAACGCGTGTGCGGTTACCAACGGCCTCTTGTCCATCTTTAAGAGTTTCAATTCGGCGAATATCTAAGCGAACTGATGCATAGAACTTTAATGCTTTGCCACCTGTAGTAGTTTCAGGGGATCCGAAGAAGACACCGATTTTTTCACGCAACTGGTTAATAAAAATCGCAGTTGTCTTAGATTGATGAAGAGCTCCAGTAATTTTACGCAAGGCCTGTGACATGAGTCGGGCCTGTAGTCCCATATGCGAATCACCCATCTCGCCTTCGATCTCAGCACGTGGAACGAGAGCGGCAACTGAGTCAACAACGACAAGGTCGAGTGCGCCGGAGCGAATTAACATATCCATGATCTCTAAAGCTTGCTCACCAGTGTCGGGCTGTGAAACTAATAGCGCGTCAATATCAACTCCTAGCTTCTTTGCATACTCAGCATCGAAGGCATGTTCTGCATCGATGAATGCACAAATACCACCAGCCTTTTGTGCATTTGCGATTGCATGCAATGCAAGAGTTGTCTTACCCGAAGACTCGGGTCCGTAGATCTCTACAATTCGACCTCGCGGTAATCCACCGACTCCAAGTGCGATGTCGAGTGCAATGGAGCCAGTTGGAATTACTTCAACAATCTGGTTAGCGCGATCTGACATCTTCATAACTGAGCCTTTTCCAAATTGACGTTCGATCTGGGCTAGGGCTGTGTCGAGCGCCTTTTGGCGTTCGGTGGTTGCTTTTTCTGCTGCAGCATCGTGTGCTTTATTATTTTTTTCAGTAGCCACTTCATTCCTTTCGATAGAACGCACTTGTCATTACGACAGTTCGTTTGGGTCTGGCCCAGAAGGTACGGAGACCCACCGACGGAGTTCACTCCTGACCACAGAGGCTGTGGGCAAAGCGAGCGCGGAAGGTGGAACCGCTCTGGTTGTACAGGGTTAGGATAACCGAACACCTGTTCGAAAAGTAGCAGGTGCCACTGACAAATCGATGCGTGTCGCCAACATCCTCTGATCATTTCGTTACCAAATCGATATGAAAAATAATTCGATTGCTATTGCTTTCTACCCATTAGAGATTTAGTCTCCACTTACTTACTTAAGTAAGTAAAGAAAGTACCAGGGGGTGGAAGCGATGCGCGATAGTGCCAACGAAGTACTCCGCGCAATCGCCACTTCTGGTCCGCTCTCACGTGCACAAATTGCTCGGGACTTAAGTTTGAGCGGGCCAACCCTGACTCAGGCCACTAAATACCTGATTGCTAGGGGTCTTATTTGCGAGCTCGAACAGTCCCCCTCAACGGGCGGGCGCCCAGCGACTCTACTTGGACTGGTAGCCGGTGCCGGACAAGTAATTGGCATTAAGTTGGCAGAAGACCATCTTGTGGGTGTTGTTGTCGATCTAGAGTCAAATGTGCAGTGGAATTTTGAAGAGGTCTTTAATAGCCGTGGAAGTGATGCAATCAATTTGCTGTCAAAGATACTTCTCAAACATAGCAAGAAAGTTAAGGGTCAGATTCTCGGAATTGGAATTGGAGTACCTGGTGTTGTCTCCCCCGGTGATTCTGGTACCACCGATTCGGCAATATTAGGATGGTCGTCAGTAAATGTAGGGCAGCTTTTATCTGAAATCTTAAAGACTCCAGTACTCCTCGAGAATGATGTAAATACTTTATCTATCACAGAAAGCCTGTACGGTCGTGGTAGAGATGTCAGCAACTTCCTAACAATTACTTTGGGACGTGGTATCGGACTAGGAATTGTTATAAATGGAGAACTCTACACTGGTTCCCACGGCGCAGGTGAAATTGGACACGTGACATCAGTAGCCAACGGCTTACTCTGCGAATGTGGGAAGAGAGGTTGCTTAGAAACAGTTGCTTCTGATCCAGCAATCTTAAGTAGGGCAATCTCCGATGGGGTTCTTCCAAAAAATGCAGATATTACAAAGTTATGGGATCTGGCACGCAAAGATGTAAAGGTTGCTACTAAGTATTTTAAGCCGGCTGGAGAGGCCTTGAGTCTGGCCATAGCAAATGTAGTGAATGTTTTTGGCCCTGAATTAGTTCTCATTAGTGGAGAAGGATCGCAAGCTTGGGACATTTGGCAGAAATTCGTTCTTAAATCTTTAAATGAGAATGTCGTGCCCACAATGAAAAAGTTTGAGATAGAGATTGATCCGTGGGATGACGCCAAGTGGGCACTCGGTGCCACTGCAATTGTTCTTCAAGCATCTTTAAGCAGAAATCATCGAGCAAACGCAAGCCTTACCGAAGTGAAGCATCGACTCTCCGTTGTATCTAAATTCGGACGTGTCTCTTGATAAAAAACAAACACGGTCGCACAGCGGCGTTTTTTATCGCGCCGAGCCTTATACCTTTAGTGCTTTTCATCATTCTTCCTATGTTCGCTGCGGCCATTCTTAGCTTTTCCAGTTGGGATCTACTTTCGCCACCACGCTGGATCGGATTGGCAAACTTTCAAGAATTGATCCACAACAAAGATTTCTATAATGCCTTAAAGAACACACTCATTTTCATTGCCGGTTATTTGCCTCTCGTCTACATCCTTGGGTTGAGCGCAGCTTTAGCCCTCAATCGCAAATTTAAAGGCTCCTCTGCCCTGAGGGCTGCTTATTTTCTCCCCGTAATTACAAGCTGGGTAATTGTGGCGCTGCTATGGCAATGGATTCTCAATCCCCAGGGCGGATTAGTGAACTCTGCTCTGGCTACGATTGGAATAAATGGACCGGGCTGGTGGACCAGCACATCCTGGTCAATGATCTCAGTCATTATTCCTTCTGCCTGGAAAGATCTTGGCTTTGTAATGCTCATTCTCCTTGCGGGACTGCAATCCATCCCACCTGAGTATAAAGAAGCTGCCGCAATCGATGGAGCAAGTAAGCGTCAGATCCTGTTCCGAATTACTCTCCCATTACTGACGCCAGCCTCCTTCTTTGTATTGGTTATTAGTCTGATTAATAATTTTCAAGTCTTTGATCAGATTTGGGTAATGACGCAAGGTGGACCAGAGGGCTCAACATCCGTCATCGTACAACAAATTGTGAAGAACTCATTTGATTATGGACGGATGGGGTATGCCTCCGCGATGAGCATGGTGCTCTTCTTGATTATTTTACTTATTACAGGAATACAGATTCGCCTACAGAAACGATGGGTGAATTATGAATAGCACTAGCTTGCGACCAAAATTCTTCACAACTTTCTTTGGTCTCCTCATGCTCTTCCCATTTTTCTGGATGATTAGTTCGTCACTTAAGAATAGCGTTGAAGCCTTTGCAACACCTCCAACCCTTTTCCCGAAGTCTCCAACGCTAGAAAATTACAGAAAAGTCTTTGAGTTACTTGATATGCCAAGATTATTTCTCAATAGTATTGCCGTCTCGGTGATTATCGTCTTCATTCAAATCACGAACTCTGCGCTTGCCGGATATGCCTTTGCTCGATTGCAGTTCCGCGGAAAGAATGCAATCTTCTTAATCTATCTCACTACAATGATGATCCCGTTTCAAGTCATCATCGTTCCATTGTTTATCGAGATGCGTCAACTCGGGCTCGTCGACAGTTATCTTGGACTAGGTCTGCCCATGATTGCTTCTGCATTTGGCGTATTTCTCATGCGCCAGGCGATGCTTGCTATTCCCCGTGAACTTGAGGAAGCTGCGATTTTAGACGGAGCAAGCCATTTCAGATTATTTCGCTCAATCGCACTTCCTCTTTGCATTCCCACTATTGCCGCACTGACAATTCTCTCGTTCATGTCGGTCTGGAATGCTTATCTTTGGCCGTTATTGATCATTTTCAGCCCAGAGAAGATGACGCTTCCTCTTGCGTTAGCAAATCTCCATGGTGAAAATCTCACCGATTGGCCAATGGTTATGGCTGCTACAACTCTCGCAGTTCTTCCGATTGCAATTATCTACCTCGTTCTGCAAAAGCAGATCGCACAGAGTTTTCTCACAGCCGGGCTCAAGGGATGAAGTTATCTTTTGGGTTTTCATCGGATTTGGGAAAGGCCTTCACGGGCCAGTACATCACTTACTAGAGGGGAAACAAATGAAAGGCATCAAGAAAAAAATCTGGGTCGCTTGTATCGCTGGCGCCCTGATTGCAACTATAGGCTTAATTGGCAATCCAACGGTTGCAGCATCAAAGACCACCGTTAACTTCTTCACTTTCACTTCGGTCCCTGACCACGTGAAGGATCTTGCGGCAATGGTAAAAGCATTCGAAAAGAAGTATCCAAAAATTCACATCAATGTTCAATCTGCATCTTACGCGGATTATTTTACGAAATTGAAGACTCGTGTGGCCGGAAATCAGACACCTGATACCTTCGAACTCAACTATGAGAACTTCATAACATACGCATCAGCTGGGACTCTGCTTGATTTCAATAAGGTATCGATCAAGGATAAAACCTTTAAGAAGACTTCCTATTATGGCAAGGCGTACGATGTATTTTCCGACAATGGACGACAATACGGCGTTCCTTCTTCATTCTCCACAGTTGTTATGTATTACAACAAAGATCTCTTCAAAGCCGCAGGCGTTGAAACCCCGAATTCAAGTTGGGACTGGAGCGATGAAGCTGCTGCAGCTGCAGCACTTAAGGCCAAACTGCCAGAAGGGACCTATGCTGATTTTCAGCCAACGCAGTTCTGGGAGTTTTACAAAGTCCTCGGACAAGCTGGTGGCAAGTTCCTCAGTCCAGATAAGAAAAAGGCACTTTTCAATAAGCAGCCCGGCATCAATGCACTTAACTGGTTGGTCGGCAAAACTGCAAATGGATATACGCCAACTAAAGCCCAAATGGGAACACTCGATGACGGTGCAATGTTTAAAGCGGGCAAGCTCGCTATGTACCACACTGGTATCTGGATGTTCGATGCGTATAAAGATGTTCCCTTTGGTTGGGATATCGTGGTCGAGCCAGGTGGAGTTACCCCAGGTAACCACTTCTTTGCCAACGCCGTTGTAGCCTCTGCAAAAACTAAGAATGCTGAAGCCGCTTGGAAATGGGCACGATTTATGACTAGTGATCCCGCTGCTGTAAAGATTCGTCTCGCTGCTGCATGGGAAATTCCTGCAATCTCGGACAAGAAGGCACTCTCCATCTACCTCTCGAAGCCCATACCTGCCAACCGCACAGCGGTCTTTGAGGCCCTGAAAAATCCGATCACTCCTCCAGTAATCCGTCAACAGAATGAGATGCAAGACACGGTAAATGCGTGGCTTGAAAAAGCTCTCAATGGGACGGTTTCAGTTACTCAAGCTTTGAACTCGGCTGCAAGTGCAGTAAACGCAATTCTCGCGAAAGAATAATCAATGGTTGGAATGGCGTTGCAGCCTCTCAATCAGCCGCAACGCCATTCCAATGTATTACTAATGCCATTTCCCTATTCGCTTTCAACGTCAAGATTGAATGACCTACAGAAACGATGGTGCAGAGAATTAGTATCGACACGCATTCCCGATTGAGAAGAGCAAGTATTCGCATCATCAAGGCAAATCAAGCCATCACCGGTGCATATATTGCTTCACCCAATTTTCGGGTTTACAACTACAGCTGGTTCCGCGACGGCGCATTCATCGCCGAGGCAATGAGTTCCTCTGGAGAAACCGAGAGCGCCCTTAACTTCCACAAGTGGGCCACTCGGGTAATCATAGACCGTGAAGAAAAAATCGCTTCACTCATTAGAAAGAAACGACAGGGTGAAGAGATTGCACTAGAGGAACATCTCCACTGTCGTTACAAGGCCGATGGGCAAGAATCGGATGAGTATTGGACCAACCTTCAACTCGATGGATTTGGAACCTGGATCTGGTCGCTCGATAAATTTCTCTCACGCGGAAATGCTCTCCATGGTGCAACTTACCGGGCTGTTGAGACCCTTGTTGGTTACTTATCCACGTTTTGGGAGATTGAATCCTATGATTGGTGGGAAGAAAGTTTTGGCCATCAACACGTGGCTAGTATTGGAAGTATCGCCGCTGGCCTGAAAGCATGCAGCACGTGGAAGGAACTGTCGACAGAGTCACGAAATGTTGCCGGCGACTGCGCCAATGAAATAGTGGACCTAATTGTTGAAAAAGGATTGATCAACGGACGCCTTGCAAAATGGATTAACGGTGAAGGGCTAGATTCGAGCCTCCTCTCACTCATCGCACCTTTCGGACTTATTGAGGGAAATAGTTCGATCGCACAGTCAACTATTGAGGCAGTCTCAGAGGAATTGGGAATTTTCGGAACATACCGCCACAAGGAAGATGGATATTTTGGTGGAGGTCGCTGGCCACTTCTTTCTTGTTTCCTTGGCTTATCATTGATCAAAGTTGGCGACACGTTGAAGGCGGCAGAAATTTTGGAATGGGTTGAAACTCTCATAAATGATGATCTCGAACTTCCAGAACAACTAGAAATTCCACTTCTCTTTCCAGAGATGAGAGCAGAATGGATCGCGAGTTGGGGCGAGCCAGCCGTACCGCTCCTCTGGAGTCACGCCATGTATTTGTCCTTATCTAACGCACTGAATTCGAACTTGGAAAAGGAATAGAATTGTGTTAATCCATTTACCATTAGGCCTTGGACATCCCTATCGTCATGAGCCAGATCAAAGAATTCCGATACACCCGAGATCGGGAAATGTATGGTCGGTTCGCGCTCGAACCGATGAGTCGATAAAAAAAGTTGTCTTGCACCTTACAGATGGAAATGAAGTGCAGGTTTTTGAACTCACATGCGTAGGTCAAGCTCATTCAGATGATTTTGGCCCCTACGGCAAGACCGCAAAATTCACAGGAACGAATACGCATCTGGCAGATGCGGCTGCACGCTCGGGCGAATATCCCGATGAAATTGCTTGGGAAGTTGTCTTGCCGGTTCTCGAAGAGTTCCAGGAAATCTCCTACTGGCTTGAGAGTGAGTCCGGCGAGAGAACGGAGGTCTTCTCATTCTGCGCACTTGTGTGGAGCCCTGACTACGGGTTCTTAAGACAGAGCGGACAATTCCCGACCGGAGTTTCGATTATGGAATCTGAAGTTCTCAAGGACTCTCAGCAGCGAGTGTATGGAGTGAGAGCTTGGCTTCCCCTCGCATCCGAAGATCATGTTGTCGGCTTCGGAGAAAGGTTTCACTCCGTTGATCAACGGGGGGAACTTGTCGATGCGGTTGTCTTCGAGGAATACAAAGGACAAGGCCATCGGACATATTTACCCGCACCCTTTGGGATGGTAATTGGCAGCAACTATGGCTTCTATCTCAATACTGGTAATCCAAGCCGATTCGATGTTGGGGCGAGCGACAAGAACCGTATTTCCTTTGAGATAGATATACATCCTTCCCAAAGCACTTGTGAAATCAAGGCATACACCGGAACACCTTCATCCATCTTGAGTCAGTACATGGTGGAGTTCCCTCTACCTAAGAATCCCCCTGAATGGATCTACAAACTTTGGGGCAGTAGTAATGAATGGAATACACAAGCGCGAGTCGCTGAAGAAATCAGAAAAAGCAAGGAATCGGGAATCGATCTGGGCGTTGTAGTTATCGAAGCATGGGCCGACGAGACCACATTTACGGTTTTTCGAGACGCCGAATACAAACCAACTGATGGTTCACGAGGGTTGCGAGCTTCCGAGATCGAGTACCCCGAAGATGGCGCATGGCCAGATCCGACGAAGATGATTGATGAAATTCATGCAATGGGAGCAAAAGTCATTCTCTGGCAAAACTCCGTCATAAAGGACATGCGCGGCGAACCAGATGCGCAGGAAGAGGCGATTTGGAAGTACGCGATCGAAAATGACTTGGTTGTGAAAAGTGGAGAAGGTGACCCCTACCGCGTTCGCGGATTCTGGCTTCGATATGGCTTACTTCCAGATCTCACCAACAAACGTGTCCGTGCTTGGTGGGCAGATCTTCATAAGTATTTAATCACTGACATGGGAGTAGATGGCTTTAAAACCGATGGTGGTGAACATGCCTGGGGAACCGATTTGCGTTACTTAGATGGACGCTCGGGCCTTGAGAAAAACAATCTACTTCCAGTCGCATTCGCACAGACTTTTCATGAACTTTTTGACGATGCAAAAAGGGAAGGTGTGACATTCTCGCGGGCAGGCTTTGCCGGAAGCAGTTCGTACCCCATTTTCTGGGCCGGTGATGAAGACTCAACATGGGATGCCTACCGTGCTTCTGTGCGGGCGGGAATATCGGCTTCTGCAAGTGGAATATTCTTCTGGGGATGGGACATTGGCGGATTTAGTGGAGAGCTTCCTAGCGCTGAGCTCTACTTACGTGGCGCAGCCATGGCCACCTTCTGCCCCATCATGCAATTTCATTCTGAGTATAACCATCATCGAAAACCATCAAATGATCGCTCTCCCTGGAATATTGCTGAGCAGACCGACAATCCAGAAGTTCTCACTGGATTCCGTGACTTTGCGACAGTCAGAAAGCGACTGATCCCCTATTTGACGGCGGAGGGCGAGATCGCGATTGAAACTGGGCGACCGCTCATGGCTGGACTCTTCTTTGATTACGCAGAAGACAATTCCATCTGGGAAGCGCCCTACCAGTACATGCTCGGTCGATACCTCATGGTCGCTCCGGTTACAGAGGAAACAGCGACAACTATCCCCGTATACCTACCCGAAGGCGACTGGATTGATTTCTGGGATCGAAAAAAGTGGACTGGAAAACAGTGGATTGAGGTAGCAACACCTATCGATCGCATCCCTGTGTTCATTAGGGCAGATGCACCCGACCAGGTGCACGCGCTTTAACAATCTCAAGAAATTATCAAACGCTGCGCCGCCGTGCTCGGTCCACGCAACGTTTGGTGCAGGAGCAATAGTCAACAGAGGGCCATTGAGTGAGGGGTACCACAGGTATTTACGCAACACTAATGTTGCTTAAATAGGATATCCCTAGATACTCTTCGGCATAGAGGTGCATTCACTCAGTATGTGCCTGCCTACCAAAGGAATCGAATGCGCACAATAAAAGCAACCATCTTATTTTTAGTGCTTCTTCTAACCGTAACCGCCTGCGGAATCGGAGGTTCAGATAGCCAATCGCTGACCGTCTATTCCGGGCGTAGCGAGGAGTTCATCGGCCCTTTCTTTGCCGATTTTGAAGCTGAGAGCGGAGTTAAACTCAATATCCGATATGGAGACTCCGCAGAGCTTGCCGCTCAAATATTAGAGGAGGGTGAAAACTCTCCGGCCGACATTTTTATCTCCCAAGATGCAGGTGCTCTGGGAGCTGTAGCTCAGGCTGGATTACTTAATAAACTGTCCAACGAAATTCTCTCACTTGTACCTGCCACATTTAGAGCCTCTTCGGGACAATGGGTGGGATTGACGGGTCGAGCTCGGGTCTTTGCTTATGATCCGCGAGCCGTCACTACACTTCCTACCTCAATTGATGATCTCACCGATCCATCATGGAGTTCAAAGATAGGAATTGCACCGACAAACTCATCTTTTCAGGCTTTCGTCACGGCTCTTCGATTAATTCGCGGGGATGAAGCTACGAAGAATTGGCTTACCAAGATTGTCGCCAATAATCCCAAATTATTTGAAAAGAATAGCCAAATCGTTGAAGCGATCGATGCTGGACAAATTCAACTGGGTCTTGTTAATCACTACTACACCTGGGAAGTCTCTAAGGCGCTTGGGCGCGAAATAAATGTAGTAAATGGTTTCTTCGGGCCAGGAGATGCCGGAAATCTCATAAATGTTTCGGGTGCAGGGGTATTCAATACCAGCAAAAATCAATCTCTCGCAAATAAGTTAATTGAATACTTACTTGCAGAGAAAACTCAGAAAAGATTTGTTTCAGAGACCCACGAATATTCGGTTTTACCTAATGTGATAACTCCGGCAGGGCAGCCAACTCTTAGAGAGATTGGTGCGCCAATTGTTAACTTGGATTCACTTAAAGATCTCAAGCAAACACAGGAGTTGCTTATTAAAGTCGGGTTACTCTGAAAATTAAGTCCAACGCGATTGCCTCCAGAGTGGTTCCATCTGGAGGCAATGCTGGTTTCAAAAAAGATTTTTCCCTGAATTTTACAGCGATCCTAGTAATCGCGATCGCCGCAATTCCATTGCTCTACCTCACCAAGCGGGGTAGCGAAATCGATCGGGAATCTCTGACTAATTTGTTGCTACGCGATAGAACTATTGAGATTTATACAACGACAATACTTTTAGCCAGCATTGTTCTGCTCTTCTCCTTCATCGTGGGTTCAACATTTGCATGGCTCATTCACAACATCACACTTCCTTTTGGCTCTTTGCCTATTATTTTGTCTGTGCTTCCCTTGGCCATTCCATCTTATGTTTTAACATATGCCTGGATCTCAATCTATCCCGGCTTTAACGGTTTTTGGGCTGCGGTCCTAGTCCTTACACTTAGCACTAGCCCGTATGTAACTTTGGTGGCAGTAGCGAGTCTGCGACGAATTGATTTTACCCAAGTCGAAGCCGGTCGATCGTTAGGTCTATCTCAAGTGGCGGTGCTCCGTAGAGTTATCTGGCCACAGATGAGAGTAAGTCTTTCTGCCGGCCTACTCCTTGTCTTTCTTTATGTGTTAAGTGATTTTGGCGCCGTATCTCTGCTTGGAGTCAATACTTTTACCAGAAATATTTATACTATGTATCGAGCTACATTTGATCGAAATGGCGCAGCCGTTATTTCGCTAGCTCTCATACTCCTTGCTATTTTCATCATCGCCTTAGAGTTTAGATTGCGCGGTCGACGGACTGTGATTAAATCTAATGCTGGAATTGTTAAAACACACGTTAAAATTAAAGTCGGATGGCTTAGATGGCCATTACTTACTCTGATTTTCACTTATGCGCTCTTAGCCCTCGGTGTTCCATTCTGGGTTCTGACAACACGATTTATTCAAAACACTGAGAGCATCGATATGGCTTCTTTAATCTCAGCAACTTTTTCCACTGTGATTGCATCATTTGCCGGTGCAACTCTTGCCATGGCATTCGCGCTCCCGTTGGGCATTCTTCTGGCGCGCAGATCTGGATTCATTCCAAAATTGGCAGAGTCGTCTATCTTGCTTACTCATGCTCTACCCGGAGTTGTTATTGGCTTAGCACTTGTCGCCCTGAGCTCGAAGTTTCCCTGGATCTATCAGACATTGCCAGTCTTGGCATTTGCCTACGCCCTTCTCTTTTTAGCAAAGGCCGTCGGCTCTATTCGAGCCAGTCTGCAACGAATTGCTCCCATCCTGCATGATGTCTCAGAAACGCTAGGTATAACAGGCTTAGCTGCCTTTAGGCGCGTGACCCTTCCCTTAGCTGCGCCTGGGGTATTAATCGGATTTTTACTAGTGCTTCTTACTGCCATGAAAGAACTACCTGCGACTTTAATGTTGCGCCCTACTGGATACGAGACGCTTGCCACCGAGATTTGGGCGGCAACCTCCATCAGTAAATTTAACGAAGCAGCGCCATATGCTCTCGTTTTAATTATCATCGCAGCAATTCCTACATTTATACTTACCCGGCCGGACAAGTCGGATTCCCAAGCACAGAGTGAAGGGCTTATTCAATGACTTCACTTGAGGTAAATGAGTTAACCGTTCGCTTCGATGGCAGACCCATTGTCGAGAGTTTATCGATTGTAGTTCCATCAGGAGCTTTTGCAGCCGTGCTAGGACCTTCTGGCTGTGGCAAGACAACTTTCCTTCGCTCAATTGCAGGATTAATCACGCCTTCTTCCGGAACGATTCGCTTTGGTAAACAACTTGTTAGCATCTCCTCTCTTGTACTCCCACCAAACAAACGACACATCGGCTATGTTCCACAAGAGGGAGGACTTTTCCCACACCTTAGCGTTGCTGAAAATATTGGTTTTGGAGTGGGCAAAAGTGAGAAAATCGAAGTAGTCGATGAGATGCTCAATCTCGTTGGAATGAAAAATTTAGCAACTAGGAAGCCATACCAATTAAGTGGTGGGCAGCAAACTCGTGTTGCTCTGGCAAGAGCCCTTGCTGTCAAACCGCAGATCGTACTTCTTGATGAGCCCTTTAGCGCCCTTGACGCCGCTTTGCGAAATGAACTGCGCGAAGAAGTCTGCTATTTACTAAAGGAGAGAAAGACAACCGCGTTGATGGTTACTCATGATCGCGAAGAGGCGTTAGTTTCGGCCGATATCGTTGCACTCATGCGTCATGGACAAATCCTCCAATATGGAAGCTCACGTAGCGTCTACTCCAATCCGATCTCTCCTGAAATCGCGATCAGTACAGGAGATGTTCTGCTCTTAAAGGCAGAGCGCGATGCGAGTAATTCAATTCGTTTTGCTCTTGCACAGATTGATCTTAAAGGCGAGATAGAGATCGGGCAGTTAGTTATCAGGCCTGAGGAGATAGTAGTTTCTGAAGTGCCATCGGCCGCGGCTTTTAGCGCCATCGTTTCTAAGGTGGATTACTACGGACATGATGCCGTTCTTCAGCTTGTGTTAGATTCATGGCCGGATGAAGAGATCACGGCTCGCATTGCCGGACCGCTCGGATTTAGCGTAGGGCAAAAAATCTGGGTCACTCATGCCGGACCGACTCGTTGGTTTGGGCTTCCACACAAGAAATAAGCATCTAGGTGTCCCCTTTATTGATGGCGTGGTAAAGCCTGCGAGTAATGTTATGAGCCTAGATTAGAATTGGAGTTCACATGAAGGCTCTATACAAAAGCAATCGCGCTTCAGGTTTAGAGTTCATTGAATTGCCGGAGCCTGTAACTGGTGAGCGGGATATCAAGATAAAAGTTTTTAAAACCGGAATCTGTGGAACTGATTTGCACATTGAAAGTTGGGATTCTTGGGCCGATGCGAATCTGACGCCCCCTTTTATCCCAGGCCATGAATTTGTCGGACGAGTTGTTGAAATTGGCGCAGACGTTACAACGGTAAATGTTGGAGACTTAGTATCTGGTGAAGGCCACATTGTCTGCGGGCTTTGCCGTAACTGCAGAGCTGGCCGTCGCCACCTGTGCAAGAACACAATTGGCGTTGGAGTTAATCGCGATGGCGCTTTTGCCGAGTTTGTAGTAATTCCCGAAAGTAATGTGTGGCTGCACCCTCATGATATTGATTTGGAACTCGCCGCGATTTTTGATCCGCTTGGAAATGCTGTACATACCGCATTGAGTTTTCCAGTAGTTGGCGAAGATGTTCTCATAACTGGAGCCGGGCCAATCGGTCTTATGTCTGCAGCCATTGCTCGCTTCGTTGGTGCACGTTTTATTGTTATAACCGATGTCAATGAGTATCGATTGAATTTAGCTCGCTCAATGGGAGTAGATGCTGCGATAAATATTTCAATTGACGATGTTTCTACAACCATGATTAAGTTAGGAATGAAAGAGGGTTTTGATATTGCATTTGAAATGAGTGGACATCAATCAGCGATGCCCATGATCTTAGAGAACGTTGGGCACGGGGCGCGAATTGCCGCCCTTGGTCTGCCTAAAGCTCCGATTTCATTTGACTGGTCAAAGGTTGTGACACATATGATGACTATCAAAGGCATTTACGGACGCGAAATGTATGAGACGTGGTACTCAATGAATGCGATGGTCGGAAAGGGTCTCGACGTCTCGCCAGTTATCACTCACAGATTTGCGGCAAATAATTGGCAAGAGGCCTTTGAGCTTGCCCGGTCAGGTAATTGCGGAAAAATAATTTTGGATTGGAGTTAATTGTGTCATCGATTCCTGAATTTATAGATGGCTTAAAAACCAAGTTGGATAACCTAGAAAGTACCGGCCTATATAAACATGAACGCGCTCTGACAGGCGCGCAACAAGTTCTTGTGCATGCTGGTGGTAAAAATCTTTTGAATTTCTGTTCAAATAACTATCTCGGATTGGCAAATAATGATCAGATAATTGCTGCCTCTAAAACGGCTCTGGATCAATTTGGCTTCGGCATGGCAAGTGTTCGATTTATTGCTGGAACACAAACCCAGCACGTTGCCCTTGAAGATAAATTAACTTCCTTTCTTTCTACGCAGGCAACGATACTTTTCCCCTCCTGCTTTGATGCAAATGGTGGCCTTTTCGAAGCGATTTTCGACGAAAATGATGCGATTATTTCTGACGCTCTCAACCACGCCTCGATCATCGACGGTATTAGATTGTGCAAGGCACAGAGATTTCGATGTCAAAACCGCGATCTCGCAGATTTGGAGATCCAACTTCAATCTGCATCTAAGGCAAAAAATATTGTCATTGTTACCGACGGTGTTTTTTCTATGGATGGTTATCTCGCACCACTTGTTGGAATCTGCGATTTAGCAGATAAATACGGAGCTTTGGTTATGGTCGATGATTCACATGCAACTGGATTTATCGGAGCTGGCGGAGCTGGAACTCCAACATATTGGGGAGTTCAAAATCGAGTCGACATTATTTCAGGCACTCTTGGCAAGGCGTTAGGTGGAGCATCTGGAGGTTTCATTAGCTCAAGACATCCAGAGATAGTGCAGATGTTGCGCCAAAAAGCCCGTCCATATTTATTTTCAAACTCTGTGCCACCATCGGTCGTGGCGGGAACAATCGCAGCTTTGGATTTAATGCGTTCAAATCCGGAGTTAGCTGTAAAGGTGAGAGAAAATGCCCGCGAATTCCGAGCATTAATGGTTGAGGAGGGTTTTGATCTACTTCCGGGTGAACATGCCATTGTACCTGTGATGTTTAGTAATGAGCATCTTGCGGTTTCCATGGCTAAAGCTCTATTTGATCGTGGCATTTATGCAGTTGCATTTTCATATCCAGTTGTTCCGATGGGTAAAGCACGGATTCGAATTCAACTTAGTGCAAGCCATACTTTCGATGAGATTAGGGAGTGCGTGAAAGCCTTCGTTGATGCACGGGAAGAGCTTTCAGTTAAAATTCATGAGTAATTCTTTACTTGATGAGACTGGATCGACGATTTATGGGGAGAAATTCCTTTTAAGGCAGGCACAATCTCTCATTGAATTTGCACATGGCTCAGAAATAGTCAACGGTGGTTTTGGATACTTGAATTCGCACGGGCAAGTTGATACGAGCCAGCCTCGCCAAGCCTACGTTCAGTGCCGAATGCTTCAAGTTTTTGGTCTTACACATTTAATGGGTCTGCAGGACTCTTCTCGGCTCATTAAACATGGTGTGGATGCGCTTAATGATTTGTTCTTCGACCAAAAAAACTCTGGATTTTTTAACGCGATTGATACATCGGGAAAATCGATTGGAGTTTCAAAGCTCGGTTATGATCATATGTTTGTCCTTCTAGCCGCTATTACGGCCACCGCTGCTGGAGTCGAAGGTGCAGCGAAGCTCTTGCGGAGGGCAGAGGATGCCATTGATACTTTTTTTTGGGATCCAGAGTTTGAAATGATGAATGATCAGTGGGATCTGGAATTTAGCACTTTGAGTGGTTATCGTGGCATCAATGTAAATATGCACGCCGTAGAGGCACTTACAGCCGCCTTTGATCTAACTAAAAACAGAAAATACCTTGATCGGGCATTGGCAATTTGTAAACGCACTATAAATGAGTTTGCACGAAATAATCACTGGCTACTTCCAGAACATTTTTCATCCAGCTGGAAAGTGGAGCTGGAATACAATCACGATAATCCGGCAGATCAATTTCGACCTTTTGGGGTCACAATTGGCCACTTATTTGAATGGTCAAGGCTCGTGATGCAGGTTGGATTACTCGTAAAAGGTCAAGCAGGTTATGAATGGATTGAGGAAGGTGCCAGAAAGCTTTACGAGCAGGCCAAAGAGTATGGATGGAATGCTGACAATTCACCCGGCTTTATTTACACGATGGATTGGCAGATGCGGCCAGTTGTTCATTCCCGAATGCATTGGGTTGCGGCAGAGGCGGTAATGGCAGCGTATGTGCTCTGGCGAATTACAGGTGATCAAAATTTTTTGATTGACTATGACCATTGGTGGTTATTCATTGATCGCCATGTTATCGATCGAGAGTTTGGTTCTTGGCATCATGAACTCAATTCTCAGTTGCAGGTGATTGAAACTACTTGGCCGGGAAAGCCCGATATTTACCATGCCCTTAATGCCTGTCTACTGCCTTTACTACCTTTTCAGCCGAGTTTTATTGGTGCCTTGATTGCGCATAAAGATAGCGCTATCTAAATATTTAGACTCAATGCAGCTAGTGCGCCATTAACAATTGATCCTGAATCGAGGTCATGAATTTTATAGAGCTCGCCGATCGAGCCAGATTGACCAAATGTATCTACGCCCATTGCAACTTGTGGCATTCCCAGAGCTGAACCAAGCCAAGCCATAGCATGTGATGCACCATCATGAATTGAAACAATCGGTGCGCGCTCGGTAAAAATGGGTCTTAAAGATCCAGGAAATGATGGAGTGCTCGCCGTACGAATTCCTTGTTTAAGTGTTCTCTGCCAACTGCCATACAAACGGCCGGGTGAAGTTATATCAACGACATGTGCAACTACGCCTTCGCTAGCTAATTCACGTGCAGCTTCAATAACTTCCGGCATCACGGCACCAGTGCCAACTAAATGCACTACTGGAGCAGTGATTGATCCACTGGTTTCGCTCAATCCATCACGACCATCGATTAATCGGTAAGCCCCAGCTAAAACCTGACTTCGCAACAGCGCTTCGCCTAAACGATCCTTTGCATCATTGAATGGTTTTTGATCAACGGGTCTGGTTGTGAGTCTGAAATAGAAGGCCAGCTCATTTGGCCGAAGATCTGGTGTGGTATCGCGTTTACCTCCGCCAACGTGGGCTATAGCATCGCAGAGCAGCCAATCAAGTGCCTGTGCATAGGCCGGCTCCATGAGAACAACTCCAGGAAGTTCCATTCCAACTGAGGGCGTAATGGTCGATTGATGTGCTCCTCCCTCGGGAGCTAGAGTCACACCAGAAGGAGTACCAGTAATTATAAACTTAGCTCCAGAATAAACGCTATAAATAAAGGCATCTAAACCCCTGAGTACAAATGGATCATAAACCGTCCCGATTGGGATCAAAGGTTGATTTGAATGATCGTACGAGAGACCTAACATGCCAAGAAGCATAAATAAATTCATCTCACTTATGCCCAATTCAATATGTTGGCCCGTAGGTCCCTCTGCCCACTTTAAAACTGGATCCTCATTCCATCTGCGAACTTCTTTAGGATGGAAAACGCCAGTTCGATTTATGAATCCACCTAAATTCGTAGATGTTGCGACATCGGGTGCAGTTGTTACTAAGTAAGGACGAATCGATTCATCTCGACTAATTTCAGTGAGAACGCGCCCAAAAACCTCCTGAGTGGAAACTATTCCGCTGCTCTTTATATTAGTTGATATTGGGATAACTGCGCTAATTTCACCAGAGTGAATTGGGCGCTTTAAAGAAGCACTGCGCTTGAGAAGAAACTCTCCCACATCCGAGTTTGGTGAAAATCCGTTCCACTCATCCTCAACGGTTAATTCAACTCGACTTCGAAGATCATTAATCTGTGATGTAGAAATTTGAGCAGAATGATTGCGCGGATCCCCCGCCAGCGGAAGTCCCCAACCTTTAACGGTATATGCAAATACAACGCTTGGGCGATCAATCATGCTATCGCAGAACTGAAAAGTTTCGACAAGGGATTCTAAATTATGACCACCAAGATCACTCAAAATAGCAAAAAGCTCGGCATCAGAATATGAAGTTAGATGTTCTTTAACTCCATCAGGTGCGCCATCTAGAAAGCGTTCACGAACATCTTCAATTCTTTGACCATATAGAGATTGATACTGTTCATTTGGAATATCATCAAACCATTTTTTAAAACTTTCGGATCCCGCGATTGAAAATGCCTTCTTTAATTTAGAGCCATACTTAACCTCTATAACGTGCCAGCCTGCCGCTTCAAATTGAGCTCTCCACTGTGCAATTCGAATTCCAGGAATTACTCGATCCAATGATTGGCGGTTAAAGTCGACAACCCACATGACATTTCCAACTCCATCAGTTGCTGGATCTGCAACAGCTTCCCAAATGTTTCCCTCATCGAGTTCGGCATCACCAATCAAGGCAATAAACCTAGAGTGTGGGCGTTTACCAAAGTGTGCATCAACGTACCGGCGTGTAACACCTGCAAAAAGCGGCGCAGCCGCGCCTAGACCGACGGAGCCGGTTGAAAAATCAACTGGGTCGGGGTCCTTGGTTCGCGAAGGATAACTCTGTAATCCACCAGCACTTCTCAGTTCGGTGAGATATTTCTTATCTAAATTTCCAAGCAGAAACTGAATAGCATGAAATACCGGAGAAGCGTGGGGCTTAACGCTCACTCGATCCTCTGCATCTAAGTGATGAAAGTAGAGTGAAGTTAAAATCGAAACCATTGAAGCACTCGAAGCCTGATGTCCACCAACTTTTACTCCATCAGTATTTTCTCGATCATGATTGGCATAATCAATCATTCGAGTAGCAAGCCACAAAATACGTTCTTGCACCTCTTGTAGAATTTCCAGTTCTTTTTCAGAAATACTCATAGCTGATGCTACCGATAGGTAGTCTCAAGAACTACCTTTAAAACTAATTCTGGGTGATCCCACATTGGAGCATGACCACAGTTTTCTATCGTCAGCCACCTACAGTGAGAAGGCGCTAAAGATCGCTCCTGCGAAACGTCGGCAGGCAATGTGTTATCACAATCACCAAAGAGTATTGTTGTTCGAACGCAATCTGGAACTTTTGCATTGAAGCGCCGTCCTGTCATGCCATCCCATGCCGGAAAATAACCTCGGCAGTTAGTCATGGCGATGCTTGCATCAAAACAGGTTTCATAACTTAGCTCTTGCCACTTAGGGCTCACTCGTTTAAAACCAATTTTGCGTATCTGTTTCGACTTAAGACCGGTTTTAATAAAAGGTTTGAGGGCTTTTGCTAAATAATATAAGCCTGCCTCGCTCGGCAATCGAGCCGAAGCTGGAGCCAGCCACAACCCAGCAGGTGCCAATCCGGTAACGCTCAAAATCTGCTCGGGCCTGGATGCGGCCATTTCAAGTGCAATCCATCCCCCTAGTGAATTACCCACAACGTGAAACTTTTCTATACCGTACTCACTTTTTACCGTTTCAAAAATCGCCTCCCCTAGTGAAGCTGGGTCCATTGCTTGACTCTTTGAATATGGGCTTTGTCCATGTCCAGGCAAATCAACGCTAATGACGCGAAAATTTTTCGAGAGCTCTGCGAGAGTAGGTTTAAATGCGGTGGCAGCGGAACCAAGCCCATGGATTAAAACAAGTGGCGGTCGTGTGGGGTCGATTTCAGTAATAACCGTAGAGAGTTTCATTTTCAGTACTTAAATTTTTCAGTCTCTTTTGGATGTGCTTTACACACTGCCCTCCAAATGTGATCTGCCTCTACACCTAACGCTAACGCCTCATTGACCGTCTTGCTCCCAAGTTCTGAAATCGCAATATCGCTTGGAAAGTGCGAACCTTCGCCAAAAGAAAGCTTTAATCGCTCTCGAAGATCAGATATGCGCACGGGAAATCAGTAACTCTGCCTGTAATCGCGAATTGTGCGCGGCTATAGGTTGGAGAACTTGTCCGATCAGCCACAGTAAGGAAACATGAGCCAGGAGCTGACTACCTGTAATGAGTACCAACTCATGAGCAATCCTTCCCCACAACCGGTGCTCTCTTAATCCTAAAGCCCTGGTCAGTAGAGATGGATCATGAATTCGCATGTGCGCCAACGCGGCATCGGTTGAGATATCAATTGAGAGAAGTTCTAACGCTTCACAAGCATTAGCTGCACTCTGCGCAATTGAAATTAAGCGCTCGCATTCAGATTCACAGAGAGCTGCAACAACACTCTCCTTATCACGAAAATGGTTATATAAAGTCGCACGAGAAACCTCGGATGTATCAGCAATTTCGATCATAGTCATATTGGCCAGGCCTACCGTAGCAATAAGCTCTTTAGTAGCAATGAGAATTGCACTGTGTGTGCGGCGGTGAGTGCTTACTTGTGGTGAGTATTTATTAAGCGGCATCGACTACAGTAAGAACCACGCTCTCGTGGCTCGCCAGTTCAATTGAAACATCACTAAATAGATCTGAGAGCGAAAGGCCAAGCGCGGCACAAATTGCGTTGAGAAGTTCGGAGGATGCCTCTTTTTGCCCACGTTCGACTTCAGACAAATACCCAAGAGAAACTCGAGCCGCACGAGCCACATCACGCAACGTGCGTGATTGAGAGGTGCGAGATGCGCGAAGGGTTAGACCGACGGCTTCACGGACAAGAACCATTGCAATACCTCCACTCTCTTTACGAATCGAGCTTGTTAACTTCGATGCCTAAGGATACGCGCAAATGTGGCAATCGCACTCGCTGTAGCAGCGTTTCGTATAGTTTCACGCTCACCTGATAGAGAAAGTTCTATCGTCTGCGATACCGGACCCTCGATCGCCACCCAGACCACGCCGACTGGATGTCCATCCAATGGATTCGGACCGGCCACTCCGGTCGTGCTAATTGACCACGTCGTTTTAAATGATCTGCGAGCTCCTTGTGCCATAGCAACTGCAACCTCTTCACTCACTGATGTGTGTTCTGTAATTAGAACCGGGTCCACGTGAAGGTGAGAGATCTTTATTTCATCACGGTATGCGGTGATGCCGCCCACAAAAACATCGGAGGCTCCAGCGATTGTCACAATAGCCGAACTCACTGATCCGGCAGTTAAAGATTCGGCAGTACTAAGGGTTTCATTACGTTCGCGTAGTGCATCAATAATCTCGGTTGCGAGCTCTATTATTTCAGGTGAAAGCGCCACGTGTACCTACTTGCCTAGTTTGAATGCCGACTGTACATAATAAAAGCCGGTTGCGATAGTGAGGATTACCGCGATTAGCATAAAGCCATCGCGAAACCAATATAGGTTTTCACTTAAGGGTAAAACGTAAAAGCCAACCCCGAAGTTTTGGAAAGTTGATTTAATTTTGCCGCCTTTATTAGCAGCAATTACGCCTCTTTTGATAACGGCCAATCGGAAAATAGTAATCCCAATTTCTCGAACTAAGATAACAATAGTGATCCACCACGGCAATCTATTTAAGATCGATAATGAAATCATCGCAGTCCCGATCATAACTTTGTCGGCTACGGGGTCTAAAAACTTCCCAAATTCAGTAATCGAATTTCGACTGCGCGCCAAATTACCATCCAATACATCCGACATTCCTAGAATGAAAAAAACTATCCACGAGATGTACTGCCATACAGGATCATTTCCGCCATTTTTAAACAATGTATATGCACCTATTGGAACAAAAAGTAATCGTGCGACAGTAATAAAATTTGGAGTTATATAGTTTGGAAGCCTCATAAGGGTTTTGCCACCAGATCAGCGCCCATTGAATCAATTACCACCGCATCAACATACTGCCCAACAAGGAAATCTGTTCCTACGAAAACCGTCGAACCATCGACTTCTGGACCTTGATGGGCGGCCCTTCCCTCTTGTAAATCAGAATCTTCGATAAGTACGCGTACATTTTCACCAATACGAGCTTGGGCGCGATTACTCACCATTTCATCAGCTAATGAAGAGAGAGTTTCTAGGCGCTGGGCTATTACATCTAATCCAACTTTTTCGCCCAAGGTGAGCGCTTCAGTATTGTCCTCATCGGAGTAGCCGAAAACTCCTACCGCATCTAACTTTGCTTGAGTAATAAATGTTGCAAGTTCATCAAAGTCATCTTGGGTTTCGCCCGGGAATCCAACAATGAAGTTAGACCTGATTCCAGCTTCAGGTGAAAGGGCTCTAATTTGATGAATCAAATGTAAAAACTTTTCGTTGTCACCGAATCTGCGCATTCGACGCAACACAGTTGGACTGGTGTGCTGAAAAGACAAATCAAAATAAGGCACAGTCTTTGGTGTTGCAATCATTGCTTGAATCAATGTTGGACGCATCTCAGCTGGTTGCAGATACGACAAACGAACTCGCTCTACGCCATCAATGGTTGCAATCTCTGGCAAAATCTTTTCCATCAACTGCAAATCACCCAGATCTTTTCCAAATGAAGTGGTGTTCTCGCTTACGAGAAATAACTCCGTTACTCCGTTGGCCACTAACCAACGCGCTTCATCCAGAATCTCGTGAGGCCGTCGTGAAATGAAGGAGCCTCGGAAATATGGAATTGCACAAAAGGAACAACGCCGATCACATCCTGATGCAATCTTTAGCGGTGCCCATGGTGCATTTCCCAAGCGTTTGCGCGTGAACTCTTCCGTGGGACGAATATCAGCGCGATCTGAGGGTGCAATTGGCAACAGTGCACGCCGGTCTCTGGGTATATGAGCTACATGTTTATTCCCATTAACAATTGATTGCAACCGTGCGGAAATATCTTTGTAATCATCAAAACCCAAGATCGCATCGGTTTCTGGCAAGGCATCGGCTAAAGCATTTCCATAACGCTCTGCCATGCATCCCACTGCAACTACGGCGCGAGTTGTGCCATGTCCTTTTAGAGAGTTGGCCTCCAATAAAGCATCTATAGAGTCTTTTTTAGCCGATTCAATAAAGCCACAAGTATTAACTAAAGCGACTTCTGCCAACTCAACATCATCGACTAAGTTCCACCCGTCGGCGGCCAATCGTCCAGCTAACTCTTCAGAATCAACTTCATTTCGTGCGCACCCTAAAGTGACGACAGCAACGGTGCGTTTCATTGGACAAATCGTATCGGGTTATGAATCGACTCCATACGACACGCTAACTACAGCACCATTTGCACCGATGGAGGCCATCTTGTTGCCATTTACCTGAAGATCTACTCCCCCTGCATTGCCAACTTTTAGATCCAATCTCACATCAGTTGTGAATTTTAGTGTAGAGCCCTTAGAAAGCACTCCACTAAATAGCGTTCGGCCCGATGCATCAGAGACAAAGAGCCAGCTCGAAGCTCGGGCGGCACGTAAAACTACTTCGACACCAATGCCTGTTGAATAAGAGTTTTGCACCGTTGGTGATGCAGAAACCGTTGGTGATGTAGAAACCGTTGGAGATGCAGAAACCGTTGGTGATGTAGAAACCGTTGGAGATGCAGAAACCGTTGGAGATGCAGAAACCGTTGGAGATGTAGAAACCGTTGGAGATGCCGCTTCATCGATGGAGATATTTGAAATGACGATTTGAGCAACGGCGGCAAGAGCTAATGAAATAACTGAAATCAGAAGTAATGTCTTAAGTGAAACCTTGCGCTTATCTTTGGCTTTGCGCATAATATTATTTTCAATCAAAAGCTCTTGCATAGTTCGTTGTACGCTAACCTGCTCCTCGTCAAAAACTCGCAAGAACTCCTCCTCACTTGCCCCTAGTTTCCGAGCAATATTTCTGACGTGTCCTCGAGCATACGTATCCCCACCACAATGTGAAAAGTCGTTTTCCTCAATTTCTCGCAAAAGAGCGGTTCGAAGGTTGGTTAGAGAAGCTAGATCCTCAATGGAAAAGGAAGCCTCTTTGCGCGCCCTACTAATCATTGAGCCGAGCGTCATAAAAGAATCCCTAAGAAAATTTGTGCGGAGGTCAAAGGTTAATTCTAGAACTCAACTCACTCATTGCGATAGATGTAAGGGTCAAAACAAAGGGTTAATTCGGAACAAAAGTGCATGGTCGGTCATTTTTAGTAGTCGCGAAGGGTCGCAAGTACAGAATCCAACTCATCAGGTCTGACCATAACGGTGCGAGCTTTTGATCCCTCTGATGGGCCTACGATTCCACGTGACTCCATGAGATCCATCATGCGCCCGGCCTTAGCAAAACCTATTCGAAGTTT
The DNA here is from genome assembly GCA_030681675.1 of Candidatus Planktophila sp. NCBI lineage: Bacteria > Bacillati > Actinomycetota > Actinomycetes > Candidatus Nanopelagicales > Candidatus Nanopelagicaceae > Candidatus Planktophila > Candidatus Planktophila sp. The sequence goes on along the minus strand of JAUXRP010000017.1, from coordinate 76,525 downwards.
TCTTTGAAGCATCGATGTAGATCCAAACTGCGTTCCAACAACTAATTCGATAGCTTGGCAGAGTATATCTAAATCATCGCCAATCTCTTTATCCATCATCTTTGGGTGGCTCATAGGAACAGTGACATCATCGCGGTATCGTGGTTTAAGTTGTTTCTTCACATGCGCTGTTACGGCTTCAATTTCTCGCTCAGATACATAAGCGCCTTGAATACGTACCGCACGACTTGCACCCATCGGAATAAATAGTGCATCACCTTGGCCGACTAATTTTTCGGCTCCGGGAGTATCTAAAATTACTCGGCTATCGGCCAATGAACTTGTTGCAAAAGATAGACGTGATGGCACATTAGCTTTAATTAGACCGGTCACAACATCAACTGACGGGCGTTGGGTTGCAAGAACTAAATGAATTCCAGCTGAACGAGCTAGCTGAGTTATACGAACAACCGACTCTTCCACTTCCTTAGCCGCAACCATCATCAAGTCGGCAAGTTCATCGATAATGATGAGCAGATATGGATACGGCTCTATTGTGCGATCGCTACCTTCGGGTGGAATTACTTTCCCAGCCCGAACCGCCTTATTGAAATCATCGATATGCCTAAAACCAAATGTTGAGAGATCTTCATAGCGTAAATCCATTTCACGCACGACCCATGTCAGCGCATCGGCGGCTTTCTTCGGGCTTGTGATAATCGGGGTGATTAGGTGTGGAATTCCCTCGTAAGCCGTTAACTCAACGCGCTTTGGATCAATTAAAACTAATCGCACATCATCTGGTGTCGAACGTGCCAAGATGGAGATGATCATTGCGTTTATCATTGATGATTTTCCTGCACCAGTTGCGCCTGCGACTAAAAGATGAGGCATTTTGGCAAGGTTTGCGAAGATGAAATTTCCCTCAACATCCTTCCCAAGGGCAACGAGCATAGGGTGATGATCTTGACCGGCAACCGACGATCTCAATACATCTCCTAACGCGACAATCTCGCGGTCTGCATTAGGAATTTCGATACCAACCGCTGATTTTCCCGGAATTGGGGAGAGGATTCGGACATCACCACTTGCAACAGCATACGAAATGTTCTTAGCTAGAGCGGTTATTCGCTCCACTTTTACGGCATTACCAAGTTCTATTTCGTAACGAGTAACCGTTGGTCCACGCATAAAACCAGTAACTTGCGCATCAATTTCAAATTGTAGAAAAACTTCAGTTAATGCCGCGACCACAACTTCATTTGCTTTGCTTTTCGCTTTGGCCGCTGGCCCTGATCTTAGTAAATCTAATGGGGGAAGTTCATATGTTGAATCAGCGGTTAATAGCAGTTGCTCTGGTCGCTTATTACCTAGAACGAGCGCTGTAGAGACCGGAACTGGAACTGTAAACTCTTCATCAAAGCTATCTTCGTCTAACTCTTCTTCATCAACGTGTGTTTGGTTCCATGCTGCAACTATTGGCGTTTCAAAAGGAGGTGTATCAGTTATTTCAAATGTTTCTTCACTGACTGCCCTCTCAGGACGTTTTGACCATACCCACGATGAAGTTGATCTGATTGCTGAAATCAGTTCACTAACTGGCGTAGCGGTTATGACAAGCAATCCAAAGATTAAAATTATTATTAGCACTGGGTAAGTTAAAACAGATGTCATTGCAGCAACTAACGGCGTTGTTATTCCAAAACCTAACCAACCGCCACCTTCTCGCATCGCAGTTGCTCCCGTGCCGACTGAACCATTGAGTAAGTGCGCAAGTCCAGTTGAGGAAATAAGCAACGCAGAAGTTCCAACAATAACTCTACCGATTGCCTTCTTGTCTTCTGGGCTCCTAAATAATTTAAATGCAAAATAAATGAGAACAAGTGGTGCAACAAAACCGACACGTCCAAAGCCTCCGAAAATGAATGAATACAATGCGCGACCTACGAAGTTGTCTGCATGAAACCATGTCCCCGCAGTAGCTACAAGTGCGAGAATCAATATGAAAAAAGCTATGCCATCACGTTGATGGGCTGGATCTAACTCTCGGGCGCCTCGGGCCAGAAATCGAACGCTTCTTCCGATGGTTTTTGCGATAAATCTCCATACAGAGCTCACTGCTCTTGCCAGAGCGCTACCTACTGCGCCACTCTTCGATTTCGATTTTCGCCGTTTAGTCACACAAACAATCTTAAAGGCTTGGCAATTTTCGCTTCGCTAGGCTCGCCGCGCTTACACTTCAATAACGACTGGGACAATCATTGGTTTTCTACGATGCTCTCCCCCAACCCAACCACCAACTGTTTTACGTACAATCTGGGATAATTGATGAGTTCCATTTATTCCATCTCTTGCTGCAGCCGCTAAAGCTTTTTCAATCTTCAATTTAACATCATCAAAGAGTGCCATATCTTCATTAAATCCACGGGCATGAATATCAGGTCCCGCAACGATTTTTCCATTTTGCGAATCAATCACAACTATGACGGAAATAAATCCTTCTTCACCTAGAATACGCCGATCTTTAAGTGAAGCCTCAGTTATATCACCGATACTTTGACCATCTACATAAACAAAACCACACGGCACTGCACCAACAACTGAAGCTTCGTGATTGACTAAATCTACAACAACTCCATTTTCAATTATTAAAGCGTTAGAAGCGGGCATTCCTACTGAAATCGCTAATTCGGCATTTGCCTTTAAGTGGCGCCACTCGCCATGTACAGGTATTACATATCTCGGTTTTACAATGTTGTAACAGTACAAAAGTTCGCCTGCTGCGGCATGACCAGAAACATGAACCATGGCATTTGCTTTATGGACAACTTTTGCACCGAACCGAGTAAGTTCATTAATGATTCTAAATACAGAGTTTTCATTCCCTGGGATTAGTGAAGAAGCCAAAATAACTGTATCGCCCTCACCAACTCGAATTTGATGATCTCCATTGGCCATTCGAGCCAGAGCGGCCATTGGTTCACCTTGCGAGCCTGTGCAGATGAGTACAACATTGTCGTCAAATGAATCAAGCTCCTTAACATCTATTAAAACTCCAGCAGGAATAGTTAAGTAGCCCATCTCCTGTGCAATTTTCATATTGCGAACCATGGATCGACCGATAAAAACAACTTTACGGCCATGCATTGACGAGATATCGATTACTTGTTGCACTCGGTGAACATGGGAGGAAAACGATGCAACAATAACTCGGCGCTTAGTTGAGGCAATAACTCGGTTGAGTGCAGGCATAATTTCACGTTCGGATGGAGTAAAGCCGGGAATATCAGCATTGGTCGAATCAACCATGAAAATATCCACGCCTTCTTCACCAAGTCGAGAGAAAGTTCGCAGATCAGTAATTCGACCATCCAATGGGAGCTGATCCATTTTGAAATCGCCCGTATGTAAAATCCGTCCAGCTCCTGTATTTATGACAACTGCGAGGGCATCTGGAATTGAGTGGTTAACGGCCACAAACTCGAGTTCAAATGGACCGATATCTTCATGTCCGCCTTCGCGTACTTCGCGCGTCAGTGGTGTGATGCGATGTTCTTTCAACTTAGCTGTAACGAGCGCCAAAGTTAGCGCAGATCCATAAATTGCAATATCGCCCCTCTCGCGAAGTAGATACGGAACCGCGCCAATGTGATCTTCGTGACCATGAGTTAAAAACAAACCTACAACATCATCTAAGCGATCTCGTATGTACGAAAAATCAGGCAAAATTAAATCTATGCCGGGCTGAGTATCTTCAGGAAATAAAACACCACAATCAACAATCAAGAGCTTGCCTTTAGTTTCAAAGACAGTCATGTTGCGACCAATTTCAGCAAGGCCGCCAAGGGCCACGATGCGCAATCCGCCATGTATTAACGCGGGAGGCAAACCTAAATCTGGATGTGGGTGATTCATTATTTAAGGAGAACGCCACCGGCGTTTAGATCATCGCGCAACTGCGCTATCTGCGCATCCGTTGCATCGACGAGTGGAAGACGAGTGTGTCCGCCAGGCAGACCCATCAGCGTAAGCGCTGCTTTAGTCATGATGGCACCTTGTGTGCGGAAAGTTCCGGTAAATACTGGCAAGAGTTTTTGATGAATCTCTAATGCACGTCCAGGGTTACCATCAAACCAAGCGTTGAGCATCGCTTTTAAATCCGCTCCAACAGTATGTCCACACACTGAAACAAAACCTACAGCGCCAACTGAAAGAAGTGGCAAATTCAAAATATCATCACCTGAATAGACCGGAATTCCACACCGTTTAATAACCCACGACGTTGCAGCTACATTTCCTTTTGCATCTTTGAGGGCAACAATCGATGGATGCTCGAAAAGTTCAACGATCGTGTCGGATTCAATTTCAACTCCAGTTCGCCCTGGAATGTCATAGAGCATCATTGGCAGACCAGTGGCATTTGCCATCGCTAAGAAATGCGCCTTTATACCGGCTTGTGGGGGTCTATTGTAATAAGGCGTCACCACCAAGATGCCATCGGCACCTGCCGCCTCAGAACGTTTGGCTTGGTTAATTGAATAGTCGGTCTCATTATCACCTGCACCAGAGACGACTTTGATATTCGTGCCAACTACTCGTTTTACGGTTTTAATTATCTCCTCTTTTTCAGAGGATTTAGTAGTAGGTGCCTCTCCAGTTGTCCCATTCACAACGATTCCGTCATGACCGATATTAACTAAGTGATTGGCAATTGTTTCTATGCCATTCCAATCAATGCTTCCATCCTTTTTAAAGGGAGTGACCATTGCAGTCAACATTCGACCAAAAGGTGCAGGCGTACTCATACCGCTAACTCTACCCGTTTTAAGGCGCGATACGTCCAGATTTTTCAAAAGCGCCGTGTGTTAATGGCATTAAACGTGCGAACTCGGCCTCCATTTTCTCAGCTACCATCTCAATTTCACGCTGTGGATAGCTTGGAAAGTGCGAGCCTTCGCGGGAAGTACGTAGTGATAAAAAATTCATTAATGCGCGTGCATTCATAGTCACATACATAGAAGAGTACGTTGCAACAGGTAAAACTACACGTGCAACTTCACGTGCAATACCCGCATCGAGCATTTTCTGATAACTTTCATAGGCAACAACATAAGCAGCCTTCATTGCACTAATTGAAAGTTCAAACTGCTCTTGTGTGCCATCTTCAAATGTATAAGCACCAGTTTTGCCAACTTGTAAGAGTTTGCGCGATTTAGATGGGATATAGAAAACCGGTTTTAATTCCCGGTAGCGACCGCTTTCTTCATTATAAGAAGCGATGCGATGGCGCATGAATTCTCGAAAGACAAAAATTGGGGCAGAGACAAAAAAGGTCATTGATGTATGTTCGAAGGGAGATCCGTGACGTTCGCGAGCTAAATAATTGATCAATCCAGCCGACCTTGATGGATCTTCGCCAATCTCCTCCATCGACTGTTCGCCGGCCGTTGACACACGTGCAGCCCAAATCACATCTGCATCGCTAGCGCTCGATTTCACGAGCTCTACTGTCACGTCGTCACGGTAAATAATCTCTTCGGCCATAGCGTGACCCTATCCCCGCCCGCCTTGGTGGCTTTGGATTTCTACGGCAGACTGTCCGCGTGTCCAGAGTTGAAGCCATCACACTTCGCGATTCTTTGAGCGTATCCCTGACAGTTGGTGCCTACGGCATTGCTTTTGGGGCGGCCTCGGTTGCTAATGGTTTTTCAGTTGTGCAGAGTTGTCTTTTATCGCTCTTAACATTTTCAGGTGCATCTCAATTTGCAGCAATTGGAGTAATTGGCGCGGGAGGTAGCGCACTGAGTGCAGTCGTTTCAGCATCTTTACTCGGAGTACGTAACGGCTTGTATGGAGTGATTATGGCGCCTCGATTAAAAGTTAGGGGCTTCAAACGAATTATCGCAGCACAATTAACTATAGATGAATCAACGGCCGTTGCACTTGGCGCTGAAAAACGCGGCCCTGATGCCATGCGACATGGATTTTGGTTAACGGGTTTTGGTGTCTTCTTTTTTTGGAATCTCTTTACATTACTCGGTGCTCTCAGCGCTCAAGCAATGGGTGATACTCGAGCGTGGGGTCTGGACTCGGCTGTGCCAGCGGCTTTTTTAGGTTTAGTCTGGCCGCGACTTGAAAATAATAGAGACAGAGCCCTTGCGGTTGGATCGGTTGTGTTTGCTTTGGCGATGACACCTATTTTACCTGCAGGTCTTCCCATTATCGCTTCGGCTTTTATCGCTATTGCAGTTGGTCTGCGCCCATGAATACTTTCTGGCTAGCAACTATCGGGACAAGTGTTATTGCCTTTGCTTTGAAACTATCTGGGCACTCTATTCCTGCGCATTGGCTGGAGCATCCAACAATTGCGCGCATCAACGCACTGATTCCAATCGCATTACTGAGTGCACTGGTGGGTGTACAAACTTTTACCGAAAAAAATAAGATCTTAATTGATCACCGATTCGCCGGAGTGAGTGTCGCGGTCATTGCATTGCTACTAAAAGCGCCATTTCCAATCGTTGTCTTAACCTCGGCTATTACATCGGCGGCAATTTATAACTGGTTTTAGATAATACCCAACTCGCTAAGTTTTGCCTTTAAATCGATATCTGAAGGCTCGGTCAAATGCGTGCCATCGGCAAAAACAATGACTGGGATGGATTGTGCGCCACCGTTAATTTCCCGAACTTTGTCGGCAGCTACCTGATCATTTTCGACATCAATGAGTGTGAAGGCGACATCGAGTTCATCCATCAATCGCTTTGAGCGGCGGCAATCGGCGCACCAATCGGCGCTGTACATGGTGATCTGGCTTTGTGTCATGAGTATGAATCCCTTTACATTAATTTGTCGAGGCCATGAGTTAACCCCGGACGTGTGATTACGCTGCGAATTCCTAGCAATACTCCCGGCATAAAACCTGCGCGATCGATTGAATCATGGCGAATCGTTAACGTCTCACCTAATCCACCAAAAATTACCTCTTGATGTGCAACTAATCCGCGTGCGCGAACCGAATGAATTGGAACATCACCGACCTTTGATCCTCGTGCACCCTCTAGCGCTGAACTTGTCGCATCCGGCATTGCGGGCAATCCAGCGTCATTTCGAGCCTGGCTCATTAACTGCGCCGTGCGAGTTGCTGTCCCACTGGGTGCATCCACTTTATCTGGGTGGTGAAGTTCGATTATTTCTGCCGACTCAAAGTACCGTGCCGCTTTAGTTGCAAACTCCATCATAAGTACCGCACCGATTGCAAAGTTAGGTGCAATTAATACTCCAACTGATGGATTCTCTTTTAGCCAACCATTAACAATCGCAAGCTTGATATCATCAAAACCCGTAGTCCCAACCACAACGTTAATTCCATTATTAATCAAGAACTCTAAGTTTCCCATAACTGCATCAGGAGTCGTAAAGTCCACCACGACTTGAGTTCCAGAGCCAATCAACTGCTCTAAAGAATCACCGATATCAAGGGTGGCAATGAGAGACATTCCCGCTTCGGTTTCCACGGCATTAACAACTTCAGCGCCCATGCGTCCTTTTGCACCTAAAACAGAAACGTTTATCATCTCAATACCTTCTCAAATTTAGCGCTACTTTTGAATGGTCCGACAAGCGCAAGCGTAGGCGTTTTAGTGAGAAAGGCAGATGCAATTTCGCGAATGTCACTCTCATTAACTTTTGAGACCGCCTTCAAAATTCCATCAAAGCCCATGACATGGCCATAAACGATCTCATTTTTACCGATGCGGCTCATGCGAGAGCCTGAATCCTCTTGGCTCAAGACCAGCGAACCCCGTACCGCACCCTTCGCACGTTCAATCTCTTCATGGTTCATTCCATTGTCAGCCACATCGGCGAGGACTTCACGGATGATCTCCAAAACTTCAATCGCCTTGGCTGGTTTGCATCCTGCATAAAAACCTATTTGACCACTACCTGCAAATTGTTGGGCGTAGGCATAAACAGAGTAAGCAAGACCGCGCTTTTCGCGGATCTCTTGAAATAAACGTGATGACATTCCGCCGCCGAGAGCCGATGCCAAGATTCCCATCGCAAAACGTCGATCATCGTGACGGGCTACGCCTTCCATGCCATAAAACATGTGCGCTTGCTCGGTCGTGCGAGAGATGAGACCAACTGATTTTTGCGGACTCTTCTTAATGGCTGAATTAGAGCGAATTACTGGTGCGCCGGTTACATCTAGGAATCCATCTACTGAAAGCGCAGCTTCAACCATATCCACAACTTTTTTATGTTTGATGTTTCCAGCAACTGCCACCACTAAATCTTGAGGCAGGTAGCGCTTCTTGTAATAATTAAAAACGTTTTTGCGCGACATTGTATTAATTGACTCGACTGTGCCAAGGATAGGTCGACCTAATTGAGTATCACCGTAATATGTTTCTGCATATAAATCATGAACTAAATCACTTGGATCATCATCGCGCATCGCAATCTCTTCTAAAACAACCTTGCGTTCGGCATCAACATCTAGAGCAGTAACAAGTGACGATGTAATTAAATCCGAGATTACATCGATAGCCATCGGTAAATCTGTATCGATGACGCGTGCGTAAAAGCAGGTGTACTCCTTAGACGTAAAAGCGTTCATCTCTCCACCAACGGATTCGATAGATGATGAAATCTCTAGCGCGGTTCGGCGAGTTGTACCTTTAAACAATAAGTGTTCGAGAAAGTGAGAAGCCCCAGCAACAGCCGGGGTTTCATCCCTTGAACCAACATTTACCCAGATACCGATCGCGGCGCTGCGTACCGAAGAGACCTCTTCAGTAACGATACGCAGACCGCTAGGCAAAACTGTACGACGTACACTCATTTATTGCGCAGCGCCCGGAGTTCCATCTTCAAAGACTGGGACCAAAGATAATTTGCCCTTTGGATCAATCTCGCCAATTTCAACTTGAATCTTGTCGCCAACCTTCATGACCTCTTCCAAATTTTCAATGCGCTTTCCACCATGCATCTTGCGAATCTGGGATACATGCAGGAGACCATCTTTGCCTGGCATCAATGAGATGAAGGCACCAAAGGCGGCCATCTTTACGACCGTACCTAAGTAACGCTCGCCAACTTCTGGCATCTGTGGGTTAGCAATCGCATTAATCTGTGCACGTGCAGCTTCGGCCGATGGGCCATCTACTGCGCCGATGTAAATCGTTCCATCATCTTCTATAGAGATATCTGCGCCAGTTTCATCTTGAATCTGATTAATAATCTTGCCCTTAGGTCCGATTACTGCACCGATCTGATCAACTGGAATCTTGACTGAGATAATACGTGGAGCAAACGGGCTCATCTCATCTGGGCCATCGATTGCTTCATTCATTACATCAAGGATTGCAAGTCGTGCCTCTTTAGCTTGAAGAAGTGCACCGGCAAGAACTGATGCTGGAATTCCATCGAGCTTAGTATCTAACTGCAAAGCAGTAACAAAGTCTTTAGTTCCGGCAACTTTGAAGTCCATATCACCGAATGCATCTTCTGCTCCGAGAATATCGGTCAGGGCAACGTACTCAACTTTCCCATCGACGGTATCAGAGATTAGACCCATTGCAATACCTGCAACTGGTGCGCGCAATGGAACACCTGCGTTATACAAAGCAAGTGTTGATGCACAGACCGAGCCCATCGATGTTGAACCATTTGAACCAAGAGCTTCAGAGACCTGACGGATTGCGTAAGGGAACTCTTCACGTGTTGGAAGAACTGGAATCAATGCGCGCTCTGCGAGTGCTCCGTGTCCGATTTCGCGGCGCTTAGGAGTGCCAACACGACCAGTCTCACCAGTTGAATATGGTGGGAAGTTGTAGTTGTGCATGTAACGCTTGTGGTTTTCTGGATTCAATGTATCTAACTGCTGCTCCATTTTGAGCATATTAAGCGTTGTGATTCCAAGAATCTGTGTCTCGCCACGTTCAAATATTGCTGAACCGTGAACGCGAGGAATAACTTCGACCTCAGCTGAGAGCGCACGAATATCGCGAAGTCCGCGACCATCGATGCGAATCTTGTCGCGAAGAACGCGTTGACGAACAAGCTTCTTTGTTAGCGAACGGAAAGCCGCTGGAACTTCCTTTTCACGACCAACAAAGGCTGCTCCAACGCTTTCTTTCGTAGATGCGCTAATCTCATCGATCTTTGTTTCGCGCTCTTGCTTACCTGAAATAGTAAGTGCCTTAGCAAGATCTGATCCAGCTGCAGCTTCAACGGCGGCAAAGACATCATCTTGGTAATCAAGGAATACTGGGAACTCAGCAGTTGGCTTTGCAGCCACCTTTGCAAGTTTGGCCTGTGCATCACAGAGAATCTTGATAAATGGCTTTGCAGCATCTAACCCCTGTGCAACTACTTCTTCATTAGGTGTTGGCGCTCCACCTGCAATGAGCTCGATCGTCCTTGTTGTCGCTTCCGCTTCAACCATCATGATCGCAACATCGCCATCGCTGATGCGCCCGGCAACAACCATGTCAAAGACTGCGTTTGCAACCTGTGAGTGGTTAGGGAATGCAACCCACTGGCCATCAATCAAAGCAACGCGTACGCCACCGATTGGACCTGAGAAAGGCAGACCTGCAAGTTGTGTTGACATCGATGCAGCGTTAATAGCAATAACGTCATACATATGATCAGGATCGAGTGCCATAACAGTCACAACGATCTGAACTTCATTGCGAAGTCCCTTAACAAATGATGGACGTAATGGACGATCGATTAAACGGCAGGTAAGAATCGCATCCTCTGATGGACGGCCTTCACGACGAAAGAACGATCCTGGAATACGACCAACTGCATACATCTTCTCTTCAACATCAACTGTTAAAGGAAAGAAATCAAATTGATCCTTTGGTGTCTTTGATGCAGTTGTTGCCGAGAAGATCATTGTCTGATCATCTAGAAATACTGCTGCAGCTCCCGCTGCTTGGCGCGCTAGGCGACCTGTTTCAAAACGAATCTCTCGTTTTCCGAACTTTCCGTTATCAATTACTGCAACGGCTGATTGAACCTCTTGACCCTCCATGGGTCCTCCTTTAGTTATCTTGAGACAGCTGCATGCAACTATCTCGGTTTCGGGCCACCTCACCGAATGAAAACAATGAATCTCCGATCGAAGTTCACGCACGCCTACATAGGGCTCTTGCGGAAACCACTACCGAGGACCATTGATCCTCAAGTGGGTGGATCTTTCTTTTATTTAGCGGCGAATACCGAGCTTTTCGATAATCGCACGGTAGCGATTGATATCTGTCTTTGCGAGATACTGAAGAATTCGACGTCGACGTCCAACTAATAACAAAAGGCCACGACGGTTGTGGTGGTCATGTGGGTTGGTCTTTAGGTGTGTGGTGATCTCTTCAATGCGCTTGGATAGCAAAGCGACCTGGGTCTCAGGACTTCCCGTATCAGTAGGAGTCGAGCCGTACTGTGCGACGATTGCTGCTGTTGCATCTGGTTTTAGTGCCATGTGGTTGTGCTCCTATGTATCTGATGATTACGGGGTTTTCCGGTGTACCTCACGGAAAATCGCTTTCTCGTTGGATGCATAGGTTACCAGCGGGGCTGTGGATACGTGAAATCGAGGCTAACGCTTCAAAATTAGCGCATCTCCTTGGCCACCGCCGCCACAGAGGGCAGCAACCCCGTACCCACTGCCCTTTTTCTTAAGTTGCAGAGCGATATGTAAAGCCAGTCTGGCCCCTGACATACCTAGAGGATGTCCGACTGCAATGGCACCTCCGTGAATGTTTACTGCAGAAAGGTCGAGGCCTAACGCATCCGCTGAGGCAATTCCAATGGCCGCAAATGCTTCATTAATTTCAATAAAATCAAATTGCTTTATCCCTATCCCTTCTTTTCTTGCCGCCTCTTTAATTGCATTTGAAGGCTGCTCGTGAAGTGCGGCATCTGGTCCGGCCACCATTCCCTGCGCACCAATTTCGCAGAGCCAATCGATTCCAAGTTCGATGGCTTTTTCCTTCGACATTACAACAACTGCTGCTGCACCATCTGAAATCTGCGAAGACGACCCTGCAGTGATAGTTCCCCCATGCGAAAAAACTGGTTTGAGTGCTGCAAGTGTTTCCAGCGAAACCTCTGGACGAACTCCCTCATCGGAAGTGAAAAGAGTGATATTTCCCTTTCGATCAATGATCTCTACTGGAACTATTTCATCTTTAAAGATGCCCTCGGATTGCGCCTTCGCGGCGCGAAAATGAGATTGATAAGCAAATTCATCTTGCATTTGCCGGGTCAATGTATATCGTGAATTATATTTCTCAGTGGCCTCACCCACGCCCATTTGATCGATACTACAGAAAAGCCCATCAAAGATCATTGAATCATTCAAAATGGCATCACCAAGTTTGAAACCTGTACGGGAGTTCATTAATAAATGCGGTGCATTGCTCATTGATTCCATGCCACCTGCAACGATTACGTCATATTCGTTTGCACGAATGAGTTGATCGGCCAGCGCAATTGCATTTAACCCAGAGAGGCAGAGCTTATTAATTACTATTGAAGGAACATCCAAAGGTATGCCGGCTTTTATTGCCGCTTGGCGTGCTGGACCCTGTCCCGCTCCTGCCTGTAGTACCTGTCCCATAATCAGATATTGAACTTGATCTGGTGCAATACCTGCGCGCTCTATCGCAGCTTTTATTGCCAGTCCACCCAAGTCGGTTGCGCTTAGGTTCTTTAGTGCACCATTAAATCGGCCAATCGGAGTCCGTGCGCCAGCCACGATTACTGAAGTTTTCATACCAATACATTAGTCATAAAATCAACTGCCGAACCGGTTCTAAATACTGACCCTGGCGAGTATCTCTTAGAGCTCGGTTAACTCGCGGGCCTTCGCGCAGTCTTTGGCCATTTGAACGAGCAAGGGCTCAAGCCCATCAAAGGTCAACGTATCTCGAAGGCGCCAACCGAACTCAATCGTGGCCGCCTTTGTATAGAGATCTAATCCCACTTGATCCAGAGCATAGGCCTCGACTTGACGCCCACGAATACCGGCAAAAGTTGGATTAGTGCCGATTGAAATCGCTGCGGGCCAGCGATCTATCCCAACGGTTAACCAGCCTGCATACACTCCATCGGCTGGAATTGTTTGGTGCTCAAGATCGCCCAGATTTGCCGTCGGATATCCAATTTCACGGCCGCGCTTTTCACCGTGGACAACGATCCCATCTAAGCGGTGTGGGCGAGTTAGAAGTTCGCGAGCTTTTTCAACATTTCCTTCAACGATGAGTTTTCTGATGCGAGTAGAAGAGACAACTTCTCCATCATCCGGTGCTAAATCTAAAACGATAGTCTCAAACTCCGAGTGAGCCTTCAATGTCTCAATATTTCCGGCAGCTTTATGACCGTACGTAAAGTTTTTTCCGACAACAACGGTAGTTGCATGTAACTGCTGAACAAGGATTTTATTAACAAAATCCTCTGGAACCATTGAGGCAAACTCTGGCGTGAACTTCATAACCGCAACTTGATCGGCATTGTGAATCTTTAAAAGCTCTATCCGGTCGGTGAGAATTGTTAACAACGTTGGTGCCCGTTCTGGTGCAAAAACGCTGACTGGATGGGGATCAAAAGTAAGAGCTATTATTTTTTCGTCCCCTGCAATTGCCTTAGCGCGATTGAGCACATCTTGATGTCCCTTATGGACTCCGTCAAATACTCCGATTACGACAACGCTCATTGGATTATTATTACCTAGTTAATTCGCTGCCGCGAACACTGCAATTGGTTTAGCTAAACCATCTTTATTGGCCAGCAGTGCAATCAAATCATTGTTGCCGCTCATGGCGGCATAAATTTCATCCGTTGGATTAGCCGATAATGGACGACCGAATGAGAGCTCTTGCCGCTCATCTAACGCTAACTCTCGAACTACAAAAACTGTACGTGCAACGTCAGCCAGAGCAAGTGTCCTGAACTCACCACGCTTTAACTGCTCCAATGAAGCCGCACCTTCAAGTGTAAATCCAGCAACTCTGCTTCGGCGAAGTGATGATAAATGCCCACCAACGTTCAACGCAATCCCGCAATCTCGAGCAATCGCACGGATGTAAGTTCCGGCAGAACATGTCACTTCGATATCGATTTCAATTGTCGCTTCTAAATGACGAATAACCAGAATATCGAGTTGGGAGATCGTGACTTGGCGCGATGTAAGTTCGACGATTTCACCTGCCCGAACGCGATCGTATGCTCGTTCACCATCGACTTTTACCGCTGAAACCGAACTAGGACGCTGCATGATGACCCCGCGCATTTTTGCTAGCTCAACTTCAATCTGGAAATCAGTAATCTGCGAGACATCACTGCGAGAAATAATTTGGCCATCTGCATCATCACTCACTGTTGCGATGCCTAGAACTACTGTTGCTTGATACGTCTTATCTCCATCGGTGATGTACTGCAATAAACGAGTTCCATTGTTAAAACCAAGTACCAAAATGCCTGTCGCCATTGGATCCAATGTGCCGGCATGGCCAACTTTTTTTGTCCCCAGTGCACGGCGGGCCACGGCAACAACGTCATGACTTGTCATTCCTGGCTCTTTATCTACAACCAGAAAGCCGTGCTCGATGATTACTCCGACTCGATTATGCGTGGAGCTTTATAAGGATCTTCTCCCCCGGCATACGTTGCGTTTTTACGCAGGGCAGCAACTTCGGCATCTTGTTCATGAACACGAGCAAGCAGGGAATCAAGGGCTTTAGCGCTCTCCGGAAGGCCATCTTCAAAGAACTCAATGGATGGAGTAATTCGCAGACCCAGTTCGCGGCCCAAGGCCGAACGAATCGCGCCCTTTGCACTCTCTAACGCTGCCGCAGTTGATGCTCGGGCATCATCATCGCCTAGAACTGTATAAAAAACCGAGGCCATTTGTAAATCACCAGTGACTCGCGCATCAGTGACAGTGACAAAGCCAAGACGTGGATCTTTAATCTTAGTTTCGAGCAGTTGTGCCACTACCACTTTGATGCGGTCGGCAACTTTTAATGTACGGTGTGATGGGTTCATTTTTTATACCCTCTTTTTCTCGCGCATCTCAAATACCTGAATCATGTCTCCCACGGCAATTTCCTTCATATTGCCAAGGCCAATTCCGCACTCGAAGCCCTCTTTAACTTCAGTTGCATCATCTTTAAATCGCTTGAGTGAATCGATAGTCAGATCATCAACAAGTACTTTGTCACCTCGCAGAATGCGCGCTTTGGCATTACGCCTGATGATTCCATCTTTAACGATCGATCCAGCAATGTTTCCGGCCTTAGAGGATTTGAAGATCTCTCGAACTTCAGCATTACCCACAACGAACTCCTCGTAGATCGGCTTGAGCAGACCCTTGAGTGAGAGTTCGACATCATCGATTGCTTGATAAATAACGGAGTAGAAGCGAACTTCAACGCCCTCTTGATCGGCGAAAATTGCAGTCTGAGGTTCGGGTTTAACATTAAAGCCAATCACAACTGCGGTCGATGCCGATGCCAACGTAATATCGCTCTTCGTAATCGCACCTACACCGCGGTGAATAACGCGAAGATCGACTTCGTCGCCAACATCCAGGGCCATAAGCGCCTCTTCGAGAGCTTCAACAGATCCGCTTACGTCACCCTTGAGGATTAAGTTAAGCGTAGAAACCTTGGACTGCTCCATGAAGTCTTCAAGAGATACCTTCTTGCGCGCCTTTGCAAGTTGAGCATTTCGCTCTGCCGCTTGGCGCTTTTCAGCGATTTGTCGCGCAGTGCGATCTTCATCGGCTACTAAGAATGTATCTCCTGCACTTGGCACTGATGTAAATCCAAGGACTTGAACTGGGCGAGACGGACCGGCAGTTAAAACGTTGTCGCCGTTCTCATCAAGCATTGCACGCACGCGTCCAAAGGCACCACCGGCAACGATTGCATCACCAATCTTTAATGTTCCGCGCTGAACCAGCACTGTCGTAACGGGGCCTCGGCCACGATCTAAGTGGGCTTCGATGGCCACACCACGCGCACTATCTTCGGCAATTGCCCGAAGATCAATGGCTGCATCGGCTGTCAAGAGAATTGACTCTATTAACGCATCGACTCCTAGACCAGATTTTGCCGAGACGTTAACGAAGATTGTCTCTCCACCATACTCTTCAGCGATTAAATTGTATTCCGTTAATTGTTGGCGAACTTTGTCGGCGTTAGCGCCTTCTTTATCCATCTTGTTTACGGCCACAACGATTGGAACATCGGCGGCTTGTGCATGGTTTAATGCCTCAATTGTCTGCGGCATAATTCCATCATCTGCAGCAACTACAAGCACTGCGATGTCAGTTACCTTGGCACCACGTGCACGCATCGCAGTAAATGCCTCGTGACCTGGTGTATCGATAAATGTAATCGCGCGATTAGTGCCGTTGTGGTCATGGTGAATTTGATATGCGCCGATGTGCTGTGTGATTCCACCAGCTTCGGATTTCATAACTTCACTCTTTCGAATTGCATCCAGAAGCGAGGTTTTACCATGGTCAACGTGACCCATGACAGTGACAACGGGTGGACGCGCAACAAGCATCTCTGGATCAAGTTCTGCGAGCTCGTCAGCTAAGTCAATATCAAAGCCTTGTAGAAGCTCACGATCCTCATCCTCTGGACTAACAATCTGGATTACATAACCAAGTTGTACGCCGAGAATTTCAAATGTATCTGCATCGACGGATTGCGTCGCAGTAACCATTTCACCTAAGTGAAAGAGTGCTGAAACTAGCGCTGCTGGATCTGCACCAATCTTGTCGGCGAAGTCGGCCAATGAAGATCCACGTCGCATACGAATCGGAGTTTTTCCATCGCCGTGAGGAATAACAGCGCCACCGAGTTGTGGCGCCTGCATATTGTCGAACTCATCGCGCAACGCCTTTCGTGACTTAGTTTTGCGACCTGATTTCTTGCTTGCATTTTTACCAAATGCTCCACCTGCACCGCCTCGTTGAGGTGGACGACCGCCACCTGGACGAGTTGGAGCGCCAGTTGTCGGCGCACCTGCAGGACCATTGCTCTTATAAGGAGTTCCAGTAGATGGTGCACTACCTGTACGTGGTGGAAAACCCGCACCTGCCGGTGGACGTTGACCTGGTGGACGAGCAGCAAAACCGGGGCGTACTGAACCTGGACGCGCACCTGCCATGCCTGGACGGGGCGCTCCCATTGGGCGTTGTGGTGGACGTGGAACTGCGCCTCCAGTTGAAAATGGATTGTTACCTGGACGCGGTGGACGCGGCACTGCAGAAATGCCAGATGAGAATGGATTATTTCCTGGACGTGGCGCTGGCTTTGGTAGATCAACTGCCGGGACATCCTCTAGAGCGCGCACTGCCTCGGCCTTTGCATGAAGTTCGGCCTTATGTAGTTCGGCACGCGCTGCTTCAGCTTTTATCGCCGCCAAATCGACGCCGAGTTCAGCGGCTAACTCAGCTGCCTGTTCAGCACTGACTTCATCCTTTGGTTTAGCTGCAGTTTTTTTCGCGGCAGCTTTCTTTACCGGCTTTTTTTCATCAAGTGGTTTAGCATCGGGAAACATTTCGACAAGTTTTCGCACAACTGGTGCTTCTACCGTCGATGATGCTGATTTTACAAACTCTCCCATATCTTGGAGTTTTGCAAGAACTTCCTTGCTCTCCATACCGAGTTGTTTTGCTAACTCGTGTACACGGACCTTTGACACATTTTCCCCTGTCTTGGCCCGCATATTCTGCACATGCAAGCCCTAGTTGTTCGACCTCATAGTTGTAGCGAGCTCATGTGAGTTTCATATCTTTCATATCCATTTCATTTGTAGTGCAGGGGGCCATCGTATCTAATGATTACCCTCTTTACATAATGGGATTATCGGGATGAATATCGATTCGCCAGCCTGTTAATCGGGCGGCTAAGCGTGCATTCTGTCCATCTTTTCCAATTGCCAGGGATAATTGGTAGTCCGGAACAACAACTCTGGCGCATCGTCCAGCCAAGTCGGTAATTTCAACTGAAACCACCTTTGCCGGGGCAAGAGCGTGAGCGACAAATACCGCTGGATCCTCTGACCAGTCGACGATATCTATTTTTTCGCCATGAAGCTCATCCATGACAGCTCGGGCACGAGAGCCCATGGGTCCGATTAAAGATCCTTTAGGGCTTACTCCCGCGCGGTGAGATTTTACGGCGACTTTCGTGCGATGCCCTGCCTCGCGTGCAACGGCCATAATCTCAACGATGCGATCGTTAATCTCAGGGACTTCAAATGCAAAAAGCTGTTTCACTAACGCCGGGTGAGATCGAGACAACATAATCTCAGGGCCTTTCAATCCCTGTTTAACCTCAACTACAAAACATTTTATGCGATCACCATGGTTATAAACCTCCCCCGGAACTTGTTCTTGAGGAGGAATGCGACCCTCAGTGCGACCTAAATTAACGTTAATCATCTTTGGATCGCGACCTTGCTGAACCACACCCGAGATTACATCGCCAACATTTCCCGTGAACTCCACAACAATGGATGCATCATTTGTTTCGCGCATTTTTAGCTTAATAATTTGACGGGCCGTCGAAGTTGCAACTCGTGAAAAACCATCCGGAACATCTGGTTCCTCGCCAATTCTCTCCCCAAGCTCATTGAACTGCGCAATTAATATTGAGATCTCTCCAGTTTCACGATCTAAGTGGGCGCGTGCATGTCGCTTAGCCTCTTCGGTCTGGTTGTAAGCAGTGAGTACTCCAATTTCAATAGCTTGAATTAACTGCTCAAGCGGAATCTCTTTTTCTGTTGTAAGCGCAACTAATGCACTCATCTCGACATGCATTTAATTATCATCCTTGCGGCTAAATTCAACTTCAACGTGAGCCTTCTTTATATCGGCAAGTGCAATTATGTGGGTTTTCATGCGACCCTTGATGTTTTCAATAAAAACAGCATCAACATCGCGAAGTTCGGTAAGGCGCCCAGTCAACAACGAACCGTCATGCATCACCATTGATATAAGCCGAGAGACGTTCTTTTCCCAGTGGCGGCGCTGCGTTAGTGGGCGATCAACACCAGGAGAGGTTACTTCGAGAGTGAATGCCCCATCAATGAGCTCAGTTTCATCTAAAAGATCAGATATTAGTCGAGAGACAATTGTTACCTCATCAAGATTGAGTGGTTTGGCTCCATCGATGACACAGGTGAGGATTTGATGATTGCCAGGTTTTGAAATAAGAACTTGCTCAAGGAAGAATCCCGCGTTTTCTACAGCAGGTGTGAGTAATTCAGTAAGTGATTCCTGAAGCGACATAAGTAGCTACCTTCTTATTAAGTTGTGACGTTAATCCTATCTAAAAACTTTGAAAAGTATCAATTCCCACTTTAATAATCAGCGCAATAGTTACGAGAAGGAAGACCCTACGAACCAACGTCGATCCGCCCCGAATTGCCAAACGAGAACCGAGAATAGCTCCCGTTACATTTGCAACACCAAGGGCCAGACCTATCTGCCAGATAATTGCACCATGTATGCCAAAGATAACAAGTGCGCCAAAGTTTGTAGAAACATTAACTACTTTAGCAATCGCAGAGGCTGTGATGAATGCATAGCCAAGTGATGCCACTAAGACAAGCATCAAAAATGAACCAGTGCCAGGACCAAAGATCCCATCGTAGAAACCGATCACAATTCCAGAGAAGGCGGCGATTTGAACTCTGCGAGTTGAGTGGTGGCGCAAAAGTTCGATCTCTCCTAAATCTGGTTTCAACCATGTATAGATTGCAACGAGAATTAATAAAATTAAAACAATGGGTCGCATACTTGCAGTTGGAATTCGAGAGGCAAGAGATGCACCAGCTGCCGAACCAATAAAAGCTGGTAGTGCCATTGCAATCAAAACTTTAGGCTCGGGTTTTATTTGGCGGCGATATAATCCTGCCGCCGTTGCCGTACCAAAAACCGAGGCCAACTTATTAGTTCCCAGAACAGTAACTGTTTCAGTTTTAGGCAAACCGATTAAAAGCGCTGGAAGTTGAATTAAACCACCGCCGCCTGCAATGGAGTCAACAAAACCGGCGAAAAATGATGCAGCTATAAGAAATATCCCAGTGGTAACTGCAATATCACCCATCAATAAAACCTACGTAAGCAGTAATGCGATTGCCGGTACCGCCTGTGAGAGAGCAACTTCGCTCTTATCTGCGCTTTTGCGAACACGTACTTCAACGTTTCCGTCGGCAAGGGCTTTGCCAACTACCACGATAATAGGATTGCCAATGAGTTCGGCATCTTTGAACTTAACTCCTGGGCTTGCATCTCGGCGATCATCGAGCATGACAGAAATACCTATCGCTTCTAAATCCAATCCAAGTTGGAGTGCAGTATCAAAGGGCAGGTCATCTTTACCAGTGGCGACAATATGCACCTTTGCGGGAGCGATTTCAGCTGGCCAGTTAAGACCAATCTCATCAGATGTCTGCTCGGCAATTGCCGCTACCGCTCGCGATACACCGATTCCATACGAACCCATTGTTACTACTTGTGATTTACCATTCTGATCTAAAACAGTCAGGTTAAGCGCTTCGGCATATTTTCGACCTAACTGAAATATATGACCTATCTCTATCGCCCTATCAATGACAATCTCGGTTGCGCACTCTGGACATGAATCCCCCGCGCGTACTTCGGCCGCCTCAATATATGCATCAGGAATAAAGTCACGCCCGCTAACAACAAATCGAGCATGGAGATCTTTCTTATTTGCCCCACTAATCCAGGATGTACCAGGTGCTACACGCGGATCTGCATACAGAGTTATTCCAAACGCCTTCACATCTTGCGGTCCGATATAGCCTTTAACAAGCTGAGGATATTTAGCAAAATCCGCCTCTTCAAAGACACGAAGCTCATGCACTCCACTTAAATTCTCTTGCATGCGTTTTAAATCAACTTCACGATCTCCCGGAACCAATACAGCAAGAGCGCGACCATCTGCGATAACCATAATGTTTTTCAGAGTATCGGCCGCGGTGTATCCGCCATCGAATTTTTCATTCATAACGGCCACCAATAAATCAATCGTCGGAGTATTAGGAGTATCTAACTCCTCTAGAGCGGGAATTCCGGAAGGATCAGAGGCGGCGACTTTAGTAACCATGGCTTCGACATTGGCGGCATAACCACAGCTAGGGCATAAGACATATGTGTCCTCTCCCGTTGAACATGGTGCCAAAAACTCTTCAGACTTAGATCCACCCATCGCACCTGACACGGCTTTAACGATGTTGTACTTCATTCCAAGGCGGTCAAAGCACTTGATGTATGCATCACGGTGCTTTTGATATGAAATATCCAGACCTGCATCATCAATATCAAATGAGTACGAATCCTTCATCACAAATTCGCGGCCTCGAATAATTCCGCTGCGAGGACGAGCTTCATCACGATACTTAGTTTGAATTTGATAGATAGACAGTGGCAAATCTTTATATGATGAGTACTCACTTTTAACCATCAATGTAAACATCTCTTCATGAGTTGGCCCTAGTAAGTAATCTCCACCTTTGCGATCTTGCAGACGAAAAAGTGAAGGTCCGTACTCTTCCCAGCGATGAGTTACTTCATATGCCTCCCGTGGCAAAAGTGCAGGGAAATGAACCTCTTGAAATCCAGCTTTATCCATCTCTTGACGAACTACATTTTCGATGTTGCGAAGCGTGATCACACCTAGCGGTAACCAGGAGTAAATTCCCGCGGCGACTCTGCGAATATATCCAGCACGTACAAGCAGGCGATGGCTTGTGACTTCAGCATCTGCTGGGTCATCGCGTAACGTACGCAAAAATAGCGTCGACATTTTCAACATGAGGTGAGCCTATCTAATATCAACGGTTGGCCTGCCTGATGCAACGCCCGCTGCTTCCATTTCCTCGGCCAATCGCATCGCTTCTTCGATTAAAGTTTCAACGATCATCGATTCAGGAACGGTTTTAATTACCTCGCCCTTCACAAAAATCTGACCTTTACCATTTCCAGATGCGACACCAAGATCTGCCTCGCGTGCCTCCCCTGGTCCATTAACAACACAACCCATTACTGCAACACGCAATGGCACAGTCATTCCCTGTAACCCTGCTTGAACTTTTTCGGCCAATGTATAGACATCTACTTGGGCACGGCCACATGATGGACAGGAAACTATTTCGAGTTTGCGCTGACGAAGATTGAGTGATTCCAAAATAGAGATTCCAACTTTTACCTCTTCAACCGGCGGAGCCGATAATGAAACTCGAATTGTGTCGCCAATGCCTTCTGCCAACAAAATTCCAAAAGCTGTTGCCGATTTAATTGTTCCTTGAAAAATCGGTCCAGCTTCTGTGACTCCAAGGTGTAATGGATAGTCACATTGTGCGGCCAAAAGTCTGTAAGCCTTAACCATCGTCACTGGATCATGGTGCTTAACCGAAATCTTGATATCTGAAAAGCCATGCTCCTCAAATAATGATGCCTCCCACAATGCCGATTCAGCTAAGGCTTCTGGGGTCGCTTTGCCGTATTTTGCAAGCAATCGAGGGTCAAGTGAACCGGCATTTACTCCAATACGAATCGGAATGCCCGCATCTCCGGCCGCTTTTGCAACCTCTTTGACTTTATCGTCGAACTGCTTAATATTTCCAGGGTTCACGCGGACCGCCGCGCAACCCGCATCGATTGCAGCGAAGATATATTTGGGTTGAAAGTGAATATCGGCAATCACTGGTATTTGAGATTTCTTAGCTATCTGAGCTAAAGCATCGGCATCATCTTGGCTTGGGACTGCAACTCTGACAATCTCACAGCCAGAGGCAGTTAGCTCTGCTATTTGCTGCAGCGTTGCATCTACATCAGATGTTAACGTCGTGCACATAGATTGAACGCTCACTTGAGATTCACTACCCACTCCAACTTTTCCCACCATCATCTGCTTGGTCTTTCGACGTGGCGAAAGAGTAGGTGGAGGAGCGCTCGGAATTCCTAAATCAACCATGGCGCTATTCTGCCGTAAGAAACGGCTAACCGCTAAAGATTAAGAACGACAGGATTAACAATATCTGCGACTAGGAGAAGTAGTGTTAATGCCGCCAAAATTACAAAAACCACCATCGTAATCGGCGTCAGAACTGTGACATCGATAGCAGCTGGTCTCGGGCGCCCTCGAAGGCGGGCAAAAAATGCACGAACTTCATCGGCGATAGCAACTGCCATATGTCCGCCATCTAAAGGCAGGATAGGTAAAAGATTAAAGAGACCTACAAAGATATTTAAGCTCGCAATAATTAAGATAAAGGTTCCAAAACGCTCCAATGCACTCAAATTATCGCTACTTATCGCTTGACCAGAAACACGAGCGACACCGACTACACCCACTAGACCATTTGCATCGCGCTCTTGTCCGCTGACGGTTTGTCCCCACAACGCTGGGACTTTAGATGGAAGTTTTGCTAAAGACTTAATACTAGCAACCAGGAAATCCTTTGTAACTATTCCTGCATCTTTCAACGAGGTGAGCACCCCGGTTCGCTTAAGACCTGTCTCATTAATAATTCCGAGTAAATATCGCGTCTTACCATCAATAGTTTCCAACGTTGGTGTAGCGGAGATAATTAAATCCTCGCCATTGCGATTGATTCCAAGAGTTAACTCTTTGCCATGTGATTCACGAATGGCATTAACATCTTTATACCAGTTAGTAACTGGCTTTCCATTAATTGAGGTCACTTCATCTCCGACCATTATTCCGGCGGAATGTGCAGCCGTTCCTTTCATGACCTCGCTAATAATTGGTAGAACTTGTGTGGTTCCGATCCCAGCAAATAACGTAAAGAGAAGTACGTAACCAATAACAAAGTGAAGAAAGGAGCCTGCACCTAAAACAATCAATTTTTTGCCAGAGCTGGCTTTGTAAAATGCTCGATCCTCCTGACCTATCGGCATCTCGTCGCCGGGGGTCATGCCTTCGATTTTGCAGTAGCCACCTGCAGGGATCGCTTTAATTCCAAACTCGGTTTCACCATGTTGCTGTGACCAGATGCGTCGTCCAAAGCCAACAAAAAACTCGGAGACT
The DNA here is from genome assembly GCA_030681675.1 of Candidatus Planktophila sp. NCBI lineage: Bacteria > Bacillati > Actinomycetota > Actinomycetes > Candidatus Nanopelagicales > Candidatus Nanopelagicaceae > Candidatus Planktophila > Candidatus Planktophila sp. Next base: position 52,427 of record JAUXRP010000017.1, on the reverse strand, counting down.
TTCATGCCAAAACGTTTAGCGGTCAAGTAATGCCCAAACTCATGAATCATCACTGAGAGAAGAAGAGCTACAACAAAGGCGAGGATTCCGAGTATCTGCATTATGGGGCCAATCGTAATAGAAGTTCATGGGCTCTGGTTCGTGCATTCTCTTCTATGCCGCTGACATCGGCTAAATCCCGCAGCGTCGATGTCGCGTGGCTCTGACTCGCCTCAATGACTTCCTGAACAAGGGGAAGAATCGAAGTAAAACCAATCTTTTGCGAAATAAATGCTTCCACGGCAACTTCATTAGCGGCATTGAAGATCGCAGGCATTGCTCCACCTAGCTCTCCACACGCTCTAGCAAGTGCAACGGCAGGAAATTTCACAAAGTCAATCGGTTCAAAGCTCCAACTATGTTTGATACTCCAATCGATTGTGCCAGTGGCATTTTCTAATCGACGAGGAAAGTTAAGGGCATATGCAATTGCACCCTTCATATTCGGCGGACTTGCCTGTGCAATTGTTGAACCATCTACATACTCAACCATTGAGTGCACAACAGATTGTCGATGAATGACGGCATCAATTGAGTGATACGGCACATCAAATAAAAAATGCGCCTCAATAATTTCAAGACCTTTATTTACCAACGTAGCCGAGTTAATAGTGACAACTGCGCCCATTTTCCACGTGGGGTGTTTGAGTGCATCGGCCACGCTAACTGCCTGCAAATCACTTCGATCTATAAAAGGGCCACCGCTTGCCGTTAAAATTAATCTTCGTACTTCATCTTTTTTTCCAGCCAGTGAGGACTGCCAAATCGCCGAGTGCTCCGAGTCAACTGGAATAATCTGATGCGCTTTTGCCTTCGACATCACTAATTCACCTGCGGCTACGAGTGATTCTTTATTAGCAAGGGCCAGAGTATTTCCAGCATCGAGTGCGGCTAGCGTTGGTCCAAGCCCGATAGAGCCGGTTATTGCGTTGAGGACAACATCGCAGTCGATAGCTGCGATCTCGGTTGAGGCAAGTGGTCCACCAATTACTGTGACACCTGGAAGTGCGCGGCGAATCTCTTCGGCATTTTTTACTACACCAATAAATTTGACGTTAAATGCCTTCGCCTGCTCGATAACGCGCGCTGGATTACCGCCGGCCGATGAAATAGCGATAACTCGAAAGGAATCTGTATGTGTTGCAACAATCTCTAATGCCTGTCTGCCGATCGAACCCGTCGAACCAAGAATTACTACTTCACGCATTTAGCGATCCAGAAGGTTTTGTGTAGGTGAATACCTCTCACCCGAACGACGCTTGGCAATCGCACTCAACGCCTCAAGTACGACCCGGTTAGCCAGGATCGCGGTTATATCGGCGTTATCAAAGGCCGGTGCCACTTCTACGACATCCATTCCGACTACTGGTAGTTCAAGACAGATTCGGCGGATTGATTCAAGAAGTTCGCGGCTAGTCATTCCACCGGGTTCAGGTGTTCCTGTACCTGGCGCCATTCCGGGATCCACTACATCAATATCAACGGATAAGAAAACTCCCTCGCAGCCATCGGTGAGTGTGGCAAAAGATTCATCTAAAACCGAAATTAATCCCCGGTGATGTATTTCGGTCATTTCATATGAGCGCATTCCTTGATCGCGCATCCAATCCAAGGTCTTTGGACCTGGCCAATATCCACGAAGTCCAAGTTGTAAAAAACGATCACCACGCACCGCTCCACTTTCAATTAAACGGCGCATCGGAGTTCCATGTCCAATCAATGCACCCCATTGATCTTCACCTGTGTCAGCATGGGCATCAAAGTGAATCATTGAGATAGTCCCTAGACCTCGGTGTCGTGCAATTCCTGCGACATCGGCCGAAGCTATTGAATGGTCGCCTCCGAGAATTACTGGAATTGCACCGGCTCGAGAGATTTTTTCGGTAGCTTGAGCTAACACTTCAAGGGATGCGACTAGGTCACCGCCAGGCATCCTTAAATCCCCGGCATCGACGACTTTCATCGTGTTCAATGCATCGATTCGAAGCGCAAGATGTGGGCGTTCGCCATCGTGCGGAAGATAATCTCCTCCACGAATCGCTTGTGGACCGAACTTTGCACCAGAGCGATGTGATGTTCCGCTATCAATTGGAGCGCCAACAATTACTACATCGGCATCGGCGAAAGTAGATTCAATATCTAGATCACACCTTTCGATTCCAAGAAAGGTAAAGTCAGGGCCATACATGTTGCCGTGGTTGGTCATTGCTTAAGAATAGGCGTAAAACTTTAGGAATCGAACCCTAAACCCAATAAATCCAGAAGCTTAAGCCATAAGTTGCGTTTGCCGCCCTTTTCATCGGCTCTATTTATGGACCATTGCGTAAGGCGAATAAAGATAAATCTAAATGGCTCAGGTGGGAAAGGCCATGGTTTTTTGCGAACCATAGCAAGACGTGTTCGTTCATTATCGATGCCATCTAAGAGGTCGAGCATTACTTGTGCTCCAAAACGTGTTGAAGCTACTCCAAGACCCGTATATCCCAATACATAGGCAACGCGGCCCCGATATGCCTTGCCCCAAAAAGGTGAAAAGCGTGAGCAGGTATCAATAGCACCGCCCCAACCATGTGTGAATTTAATTCCTTTGAGCTGCGGGAAAGTTTCTAGAAAAGCCGCCGCCAGGTGGGCGTAGGTTTCTGCATCAGATTCATACTCTTGCCGCACTTTTCCTCGGAAATTATAAATTGCATCATAACCGCCCCACAAAATCTCATTATCTTTCGTCAGTCGATAATAGTGGAACTGATTACCAGCATCAGATAAACCCTCTCGACCTTTCCAACCAATTGAATCTAACTGTTCGCGCGTCAAAGGCTCTGTTACTAATTGAAAATCATATACAGGCACTACATACTTATGGGCACGCCTTACAAGTGATTTAAATACATTAGTTGCAAGTGCAACTTTCTGAGCGTACACACTTCCGTATGGTGTATGAACAATCATTCCGCTATTAGTTCGCTCTAGCCATTCCACATGAGTATTTTCAAAAATCTTTACTCCAAGTTTTATGCACACTCGCTCTAAACCCCAGACTAAACGTGCTGGATCAACGAGTGCGGTGCCATCTGGATCCCACAACGCTCCCTGGTACAGTGGAGATTTAACGCGAGCTTGAATTTGGTTTTGATCCAAAATTTCAACATTATCGCCGAAAGAGTTTCGCAGACCTGCTTCTTCTATCATCGACTCCATCTGCCACGCTTCAATTGCAACACGGAGTTCGCCATTGAATTCAAAATCGCACTCAATGCCGTATTTCTTAATTGTTGCTTCGATACCATCTAAATTTTCACGTCCCATGCCTTCGATAATCGCCATCTCATCTTTAAAACGGTTGTAACCATTCATAAATCCATGTGTAAGTGAGTAGCTACAGAAACCACCGTTTCGCCCTGATGCGCCAGCGCCCGTTTCGAGTCGCTCGAGCAGAATCACTTCACGTTCTGGGTTCTGCTCTTTTGCCAGAAGCGCGGTCCAGAGACCGGTATAACCAGCCCCGACAATGCATAAATCAGTTGTGGCATCACCGATTAACGTTGGATGCGGCAGAGGTTCTAGTGGATCCTCATCTAGCCAGTACAAAGCTGGCTGCATATAGATGAGATGTTTAAGAATTGAGGGATCGATGGTTGCCATCGCGCTATCCGGCCTTGACCGGAATCACCCCTTCAATCATAACTATGAGCTGGCCCGGGTCCTCCGGAACCTAACCCCATAACGCAGGTTTTCTTGTAATGCCCTGTAGTTCGTCATGGATACAAAGGATACTTTAGCGTGCTTTTTTACAATTTACTAACTGCCCCGCTATTACAATGGCTAAAGCTAAGAAAAACATCGACGATCCGATGACAATTCCCTGAGCTGGTATTCCGCGATCGGCGGCAACATAGACAAACTTCGGAAATGTCACCATGGTGCCCGAATTAAAGTTAGTAATAATGAAGTCATCGATTGAGAATGAATTTCCAGTGTTTATTAAAGCCGAAGATTCCAGTGAGCTAAAGTTTGCGTTAGGACTTTAAAGCCTGTTGGAAACCGCCCTAAAGAAATCCAGGCTCTTTCGGTCAAGCTCATCATCATCTGCCGTCGGTTGGCAGGAGAACTTCGTAATTACTATTTTTTTAACTGTGTTGATGTAAATCCACTGGCCGTGGATTCCAATGGCGCAAAGCTCTCCCTCACCAATCGAGTACCACTGATTTCGATAGGCGCCCTTAGGAAAACTAGAATAAAACTCGCCACGTGTCCAGGCTTGTGCGTCACCATGGGCAAAGGTATCAACGACCCAGATCGGATCAATTAAACTCTCTTCACCATCTTTTCCGCTACGTCGCATTAATTCACCGACAAGTGCTAGGTCGCTAATTGAACAACTCAAGCCTCCGGCAGTTCGGGCCATCTCTTTTCTATCAATCGTTATCGTTGCTGGACCGCATCCCAATGGTTGCCATAATTCTTGGGAAATCAATTGAGCCAATGGCTTACCCGAAATTTTTTGCACTACCAATCCGAGAAGATCTGCATTGGGTGATTTGTAAGAGAATCGGTAACCATGTTCGCCCTGCGCCTTTGGAAGCGAGAGAATGAATTTCTCTAAATCTTCTTCAGAGTACTCAGAACCCTTTTCTCGCGACATCCATAGCATCGCTTGGCGATATCTAGCATACACACCCTCTTTACTGGCATAACTCTCATCAAAATCCAAACTAACACTCATATCGAGCAGGTTTCGAATTGAGGCATCGGCATAAGCTCCGCCGCTTGTTCCATCAATGATTGTTGAGACCTTTACATCTGAACTAATGCCAAACTTCTTCAAAACTATTCCTGCAATGATTCCAGTGATTGACTTGCTGACCGAAAAAGTTAAGTGGGGAGTATGAAGATTCATGTCATTAGCAAAATACTCAGCCACAATTGTGCCATTTCTTACAACTAAAAGTGCATCTGTGTAACTATCGCGCAGAAAGTCAGCACCTGTTTGCATCTTCCCAGAAATGTCGTAGCTACTTGCCAATAGCGAAAAATCTATCTCCTTTGGAATTGCTGCACTCCCCGGGCCACTTATTTCATGGACTGGAATCAGTTCTGCCACATTTTGAAATGTATATGCACTATAAGGAAAGTCCTTCCAATTGTCCAGATTAATATCTGCACTATTGAATTGATTCCCAATATTTTTCAACACAAATTCAACTCTCTCTTCCATTAAGTTCTTCCGATTTAAATGAGATAGATCGTGCGCGGCACCAAGACCCTCGAAGTGAGGTGCCACGCACTCTCTAGTTATCCCTTAAACGCAGTCCATACTTTTGTGTATAGATCATTTACCTCTGTTGAGCATGGAGCCATTGCAACGCCCAAAGCCATCTGTGCAGCTGTTGGCGAGAATGCTGTGTCTGCTTGCATTGCAGGTAATAAGTATTTCTCAGATCCTGCAATACCGTTGTTGTAAGCAGCCCAGTTGGATGCTTGGGCGATGTTTTTTGGATCCATCATCCAATTAAGGAAGATCTTGGCGTTATCAATGTTCTTAGCGCCAACTGGTATTGCAAAGTTGTCTTGCCATAAGGGCATTCCATCTTTTGGATAGACGAAAACAACATTTGGATTGGCAAGCTTCGCCTTATAGGTAGCGCCGTTATACATCATCAAGAGAACCGACGTTCCGCCTGATAAACGTCCAATGTTTCCCGAGCTAGCAATCGTGTTTAGATTTGGCTTAATCGACTTAATTAAATCCTGGGCCTTTTGAAGTTGAGCTACATTTTTAGTACAAGGCTTGTACCCCATTGAACGTAGTGCAGCATCGATAACTTCTTTCTTGTCATCAAAGATAGTTGTCTTGCCTGGATATGATGGGATAGCAGCAAAGAACTCTTTCCAAGTGCTCGGCTCTGTTGTTACTTTGTCCTTCAGGTATCCAAATCCAGTTAGACCATGAAGATAAGGCACCGTATAGAAGCGTCCACGATCAAAGTATGGGTTTAAAAACTCGGACTTTAGATTTCCGCCATTTGGATATGAACTACGGTGAATGCGTTGTAGCAAACCTTTTTTCTTCATGATCTGAACCATGTAATCAGTTGGCACGATAATGTCGTATCCACGTGCGCCAGCCTCTAGCTTTGCAAGCATTTGAGCATTGCTGTCGTAAACGCCGAGATTTACGTTGATTCCAGTCTCAACAGTAAAGCGCTTCAGTAGAGCTGGATCAATGTAATTACTCCAATTGTAGAGATTGAGTTCGGTCCCCTTTGGCTTGCTTGGATACAGACCTGCTGCACCTGCTTGTGGAATCCCGATTCCGACAAGTAACGAGACGGCAGTTGCGACACTCGCCAGCGCTAAGCGCTTTCGATGCCCCATAGTTAACTTACTTATTCCTAGCTTCATTGCTTCTCCTCCTTGTTGTGCTCCATGTGATTCCTGCTAATAACCCCAGAGTTGGGATGATTAGCAATAGTGCGGCTATTACATTTACTTCTGGAGTTGCTCCCAGTTTCAAAAGTCCGAAAATATAGATAGGCAACGTTGTAGTTTCTGGGCCCGATACAAAGAGAGAAGTGAGAAAGTCATCCATACTGATAATGAATGAAAGTAAGCCGCTTGAAAGCAACGCCGGAATTAGCAGAGGAACAGTAATCTTCATCATTACTCGTACCGAACTTGCTCCTAAATCACGGGCTGCTTCAAATATGTTTTGGTCGAAATCGCGTAGACGAGAGCGAATAGGCAAGAATGCAAAAGGCACACACATTACCACGTGAGCAAATAAGAGTGAGAAATAATGAAGAGGAACCCCAACTAATGAAAATAGTGCAAGCGTTCCGACAGCAGTAACAATTTCTGGAAGCACGAGAGGTGCGTTAACTAATGCGCGGAGAGCGTTCTGGAATTTGCCAGTTGCAATACCCATTCCAATTGCCAATCCAGTTGCAATAAGCGCGGCGATAATGGCACATGGAATTGCAATCGAAAGAGAGACTTTTGCAGCTCGAATTAAATCTGTGTTCTCTAGAATTGTGCTGTACCACCGTGTCGAAAATCCACTCCACACTGTTGCATCTTCAGACGTATTGAAGGAGAAAACTAAGACCGTCAAGAGTGGGAGATATAGGAAAACTAAACTCGCAATGCAGATTGGTCGAATGAGCGGCAAGTTTGCCACGCTCCACTGTCTCTGCCTCATCGTGCAAACTCCAACTTACGTTTGCGCGTAGAAAGAAGAATAATTCCTGTCATAGCAAGGAGAAGTACCGCCAAGGCCGAACCGACTGGCCAGTTACGAGATTCACCAAATTGATCATTAATTAAGCTTCCAATGAGCATTGTCTTATTACCACCGAGTAAAGCTGGCTGAACATAGGCACCAAGTGCTGGGATAAAGACAATGGCAACTCCAGCGAAAATTCCAAACTTAATCATCGGGATTACGATTCGAAGCAGTACTCGCCACCCGGAAGCCCCAAGATCAAAGGCGGCCTCCAAAATACTTCTATCTAGCTTTTCTGCCGATGCATATATTGGTAGAACCATGAAGGGCAAAAAGGCGTATGTCAGCCCGATAAAGGTGGCCCAAGATGTATAAAGCAAGACTGGTGCACCTAATTGATTAAATAGTCCACCATCGGCTAAAAGAAGCATCCATGCATAGGTGCGAGCTAAAACATTAACCCAAAATGGAATCGTAACTAAAGCTATTAAGAGTCGTTGCGTTGATTTCTTCTGAAGGGCTATCCAAATTGCGGTTGGAATACCAACAATTAAACAGATTACTGTGACAGTAAAAGCTAAAATAACCGATCTCAAAATGATGGAAAGAAATGAGAAGTTGAAGGATTTAACGCCCATCAGATCGGTCTCGAAGAATACGGTTCGGTAAGCGTCGAGAGTGAATTTATGAATTACCCCTGAACCAAAATCTCCGCGCTGGAGAAATGAGAATATTGTTATAACAATGAGTGGGCAGCCAACCAACAGGATTCCAGTTACATAGGCTGGAATTGAAACGGAGCTAGGACCATAAAATCCAGGAGCACGTTCACGACGCGCGCTTATCTTCATTTAAGCCAGCTGGCCAATTTGATGTGTATCGACAAAGAGTTCATAGCTATCACCGATTTTGAGTTGCGCCAAAAGAGATACATCGGATTTAACTTTTACTTCGCACCTAGTTGACGTTAATAGCAAAACCTCAAGAGCATCACCAGCAAAGATGACCTCTTTCAGCTCGGCCTGGCCACAATTATTTGTTCCGGTTATCAATGAAAGTGCTTCCGGACGAATAATCAATTTACCGTTGCGACTCTCTTTTATGGAATCTGGCAATTCATGGATGGTCAATCCATCGCCATTAAAAGAACTCTTATTTACTTCACCATGTAGAACCGTTGATTCACCTATGAAGTTTGCAACAAACTCACTTTTCGGAGCCGTGTAAATTTCATACGGGGTACCTACTTGTTGAAGTTGACCATTGCTAAATACTGCAATTCGATCGCCAAGTGCCATTGCTTCATTCTGATCGTGGGTCACAAAGAGGAAGGTAGTTCCAGTGGCGCGGTGAATTCTTTTAAGTTCAATCTGCATTGATTTACGTAGTTTCAAATCCAACGCGGCCAAAGGTTCATCAAGGAGAAGCACTTTAGGTTTTTTAGCAAGTGCGCGCGCAAGTGCAGCACGCTGTTGCTGTCCTCCCGACATCTGGGATGGCTTACGTTCGGCGAGCGCACTCATCTCAACAAGCTCCAATACTTGAGCAACTCGAGAATTAACCTCGTTTTTTTCAATTTTTTCATTCTCCAGGCCAAATGCAATGTTTTGCGCAACGCTCATGTGAGGGAAAAGCGCGTAACTTTGAAAGACGGTATTGACAGGGCGCTTATGAGGTGGCAGTTGGTCTATTCGCTTTCCACCCAAATTAATCGAGCCGGCATCGATTTTTTCAAAACCCGCGATGCTTCGTAGCAAGGTAGTCTTTCCACAACCGGATGGCCCAAGTAGGACGACAAACTCCCCTGTTGGAATATCAAGGTTCACGCCATCTAATGCCTTAACTTCAGCGCCCCTAGGATCGCGAAAACTCTTCGAAACTCCGGCGATGGTCAGATCTGCCCACCCTACATCTTTGGCCATATGGCCCACCTTTGGCTAGATACTTCATTGTGTGAGAGGAGATTCACATATTGCGCCACAAATATCAATACTTGACACGAAGTGACGGAAATCGCCAAACTTATGGCCATGTATGAAGAATTGGACGAGATCAATCGAAGGATCATTGGTTATCTGCAGGTAGATGGGCGAGCGGCTTTTACTACTATCGCCGAGGTGCTCCAACTGCCCGATCGCACAGTCTCGCGCCGAGGTCAAGAGCTGCTCGCACGAGGCGTTATTCAGGTCACGGGTCTCATTGAAAGAGGGGCCATGGCACGCAAGGAGGCCATGATTGTTCGTGTTACGTGCGCACCCGGAGCTAACACAATTGTGGCGACTGCTCTAGCAAATCTACCTGAAACAATCTTCGTCTACTTAACTACCGGGACAAATGAATGTATCAGCGAAATATTTGGAAGTCCTTCCTTGTTATCCGATATTTTGCTCAACTTCATCCCAGGAATTCCTGGAGTCATCGCTGTAAACTCCTCGAGCTGTTTAAAATATTATCGAACTGCCGCGCAGTGGAACCCTGGTATTCTTACACATGAAGAGCGTGAAAAGATTTCGATGGAGCTTCTTCCACGTCCAATTGAAGAAATTGAGTTGCTACCCGATGATCAACTCATCCTTGAGATTCTTTCTAAGAATGGACGAGCTACCTTTGACCAAATTTCGCGGGCTTGCGGACTCACAGAAGCAACGGCTCGTAGGAAAACTACTCAACTTCTTGATTCTGGCGCGCTCTCAATTCATGCTGTTGTAAATCCAGCGGTGATTGGTTTCCCTGTTGAGTGTTGGATGTGGATTAAATGCGCGCCCCGAGACGTTTCAATAATTGCAGAAAAGTTAATACTTGATAACCATGTTAGATATTTGGCAACAATTTCTGGCGATTACCAAATTCTATTTGAAGTCGCAATGACAAGTAGAAAATTACTGAATGCCTATCTTGAAAATATAGGTAATGTCGTCGAAGGAATTACGCAACTCTATAGTTATATTTTAATTGAAGCTTTTAAACGCTCGGGCCGTAAAACATCATCTATAGATAAATAGCGTCACTTTTAGCCAAGAAGTGAGTACGCTTTAAACACGGAAGAGAAGATCCACCTGATGACGGCACTATGCAAAGTTCAAAGCTGGATGTGGCAAAGGTTCTAGTGGATCTTCATCTAGTCAGTACAAAGCTGACTGCATATAGATGAGATGTTTAAGAATAGAGGGATCGATGGTGGCCATCGTGCTATCCGGCCTTTAGCGTGCTTTTTTACGGTTTACTAACTGCCCCGCTATAACAATAGCTAAAGCCAAGAAAAACATCGACGATCCAATGACATTTGCCTGAGCAGGTATGCCACGCGCGGCCGAGACATAGACAAACTTTGGAAAAGTCGTCATTGTTCCTGAATTAAAGTTTGTGATAATAAAATCATCGAACGAGAGTGAGAATGCAAGTAAGGCAGCAGCGGCAATTCCTGGGGCTACAAGTGGAAGAGTTACACGGCGGAAAGTTTCAACTTCATTGGCATATAAATCCATTGCCGCTTGTTCAAGGCGCGGATCTAAACTGGCGATACGGGCCTTAACGGTGACTACTACAAATGAGATACAAAACATTACATGTGCAATAACAGTAGGCCAGAAGCCTGGATTAACTTTAAATACTAAGAACAGAGAGAGTAAAGATGCACCTAAAACGATTTCTGGGGTAGCCATTGGTAAGAAAATTAGAAGGTTAGAGCTTGAGCGTCCCGCGAAGTGATATCGGCCAATCGCAAAGGCAATCATCGTGCCAAGAATCGTTGAAAAAATGGTGGCTAGTAAGCCAATCTTTATTGAGTTGCCAAGCGCGTTACAAATTTGTGGAGCGCCACAAGGGTTTTGCCAGTTGTTTAAGGTAAAACCCTTCCAAATTAAATTGCTTTTGCCTGAATCATTAAATGAAAATGCGAAGGTATATGCAACTGGAATAAAGAGGTAGCTAAAACCAAAGACCATGTAAATGCGAAGAAGGTTACGCCCAAACCAACGCGCGAGGCGAGCTTTGTATGGAATTGTAGGAATACTGGGAGCTATGGTTTTAGTACTCATACCAACTCATCCGTCCCGGCTTTTCGAATATAGAGCGTTACAAGAATTAAGATTGCGGCCATCAGAGTAAATGAGAGTGCCGCGGCCGTTGGATAGTCAACAATCTTGAAATAGCGTGACTCAATAACATTTCCGATCATCTTTGTGTTCGGGCTTCCGAGAATAGCGGCATTTACATAGTCACCGGCTGCTGGAATAAATGTAAGCAAAGTGCCGGCGACAACTCCGGGCATCGAAAGCGGGACCGTAACTTTGCGGAAAGTTGTGATCGCATTGGCATAAAGATCTCCCGAGGCCTCAATAGTGCGCGGATCTATGCGCTCAAGAGAGGCATATAAAGGTAGGGTCATAAAGGGAAGAAAGTTATACGTCATACCGGCCACTACTGCTACGGCAGTGGAAGTTATCGTGGTCTGCTCGCCCATTAAGTTCAGGCTTCGAAGTGTTGGAACTAGAAAACCCTCTTCACCAAGGATTTGTTTCCAGGCAACTGTACGGAGCAAAAACGATGTAAAGAATGGCGCAACAACTAAAACCAACAAAATATTCTTAAATTTGCCTGACTTAAATGCAATTGCGTAGGCAAGTGGATAGGCGATAGCCAAAGCAAAAATAGTTGCAAGGGAGGCGTAAATAAATGAGCGGCCAAACTGCTCTTTATTTTCGAGAAAGGCATTGATGTAATTGCTAAAAGCAAATGTCTGCTCATTTTGACCTGTATCACCCCCAACAATAGGAGTTTGGGTTGATGTCTGAGCTAAGTTAGCAATTGGAAGGATGAAGAAAGTGAAGAGAAATGCAAAACCTGGAAATAACAACAGGTAAGGAACACGCACCTTTGGTAAGGTCATGCTCATTACTCTTTATTCATCTAACTGCTCTAGATCTACCTCAGTACCTGCTTCAATATCTTCATCTCCGCGAAGACCAAAAGTAAAGCTTGGTTCCCACGAGATGACAACATCTTCACCTTTATTAAATGGAGGTACCCCATCATCGTTTTGTTCAAAGACCATCAACTCTTGTCCCCATGGCATTGCAACCACATACTGCGTACTCACGCCGATATATGAAACATCTTCGATTCGCCCACCAGTGAGAAAGTTGCCACGCACATCCGAACCTGTGCGTGAAATACGGAACTTCTCTGGACGAATTCCGGCATAGAGGGAGTTATCGACGGCATGAGAGCGCGACTTGGGCATAGATATCTTTTGGCCAAAGAGATCGATAACTAAATTATCACCATCATTTCCTTCAATCTTTCCTTTAATCAGATTTGACTGTCCAAGAAAGTTTGCAACAAATGCAGTCTCTGGATCATCATATAAATCAACTGGTGAGCCCATCTGCTCAATCTTGCCTTCGTTCATAACTGCGATTGTGTCGGCCATTGTCATAGCCTCTTCTTGATCGTGAGTCACGTGCACAAAAGTCAGGCCGACTTCGCGTTGAATCCACTTGAGTTCAATCTGCATCTGACGGCGCAGTTTTAAATCAAGTGCACCAAGTGGCTCATCCAATAGTAAGAGCGCTGGTCGATTAACAATTGCACGGGCAAGTGCAATGCGCTGTTGCTGTCCACCGGATAACTGTGTTGGCTTGCGCTCGGCAAGATGCGGAAGCTCAACTAGGTTGAGCACTTTATCGACCTGCTCGTTAACATCTTTAACTCCACGGCGGCGTAAACCAAAAGCGATATTTTCAAAGATAGTTAAATGTGGAAATAGTGCATAATTTTGAAAAACGGTATTGATAGGACGTTGATAGGGGCGAGTCGTAGTTATGTCAGTATCACCTAAGTAAATACTTCCAACCGTTGGCTCTTCAAGTCCGGCAACCATGCGCAGCGTCGTTGTTTTGCCACAGCCCGAAGGTCCAAGAAGTGCGAAAAAAGAGCCTTTAGGAATCGTTAACGTTAAATCATCAACGGCTTTGAAATCACCGTAAGACTTAGTGATTCGTGTTAACTGTAAATCCCCACGTGCGGCAATTGGATCAATTGCCACTAATTGCCTTGAGCCTGCTGAAAGGCCTCGGCCCAAGTTGTCTCTTCTGCTGGAGTCAATGAGCGGAATACATGGAGGCGAGAAGAAGTATTTTCGCTAGGGAAAATGAACTCACTCGTTGCAAGCTCTGGAGCGATTTTCTCCATCTCAGCCTGAGCTCCCTGAACTGGACATACGTAATTAACATAAGCGGCAACTTCGGCGGCCACTACAGGATCGTAGTAATAATTAATTAATTTTTCGCCATTTGCTTTACCTGTTGGTGAGGCCGTGGATGGAATCATCAAGTTATCACCTGAGATTGTGCCGCCCGACTCTGGAATTGCAAAGTCGAACTTACCCTCATTCTCATTTGCGAGAATGAACATATCCCCTGACCAGCCGATAACTGCGGTTGCATCACCTGAAGTTAAATCTTCAGCATATTCATTGCCTTTAACTCCACGAATCCAACCATCGGAAATCTTTCCGGCCATGAAATCAACTGCGTTCATAAATTGATCTTCAGTGACCGTTGTAATATCTACGCCTTGAGCAAGAAGAATTACTCCAATCGTGTCACGCATTTCAGTGAGTACAACGATCTTGCCTTTGTTCTGTGGTGCAAAGAGTTCATCGAGAGTACGTATGCCCTTTGGATTCTTTTCAGTATTCCAACCAAAGCCAGCCATGATGCCCTGCCACGTTAGTGATGATTCGCGCATAGGGTCATACGATGGAGATTTAAGAGAGTCCAAAATATTTCCTGCATTTGGAATATTTGCTAAATCAAATTTCTGTGTATATCCAAGGCGCATCCATCGCGCCGCCATCCAGTCAGTTGGTGTGACTACGTCATAGCCAATGTCTTCGCCGAGCTTGAGCTGTGCCTGTACTTTTCCAAAGAACTCATCGTTGTCGTTGTAATCTTCAAAGTACTGTGCATCGATTCCAGTTGACTCAGAGAATTTAACGAGAGTTGGATAGGTTTTGGTTGCCTCATCAAAATCTAAATACAAAGGCCAGTTGCCCCATCTCACTGTGTTTTCAGTAGCTGAATCACCGCCACCACCACATGCTGCTAGTAAGCCGACAGCTCCTAATCCGCCTGCGCCTGCAAGAACGCTTCTGCGCGAAATGCGAGCGCCAAGAATTGAACGTGCCTCTGGTGAGATTGATCGCTCTGTTGCCATTCTGATTTACTCCTTAGAAAGTGAGGTTCTGGCGCAAATTCTATGCCCCAAGATTGGTCATTACATGCTTAATCCGTGTGTAATCTTCAAAACCATAGGCCGATAAATCTTTACCGTAGCCTGAACGTTTAAAGCCACCATGTGGCATTTCAGCGACGACGGGGATATGTGTATTGATCCATACACAACCAAAGTCAAAGGCCTTGGCCATACGCATTGCACGGCCATGATCCTTAGTCCAGATGCTTGATGCAAGGCCATAGTCAACACCATTTGCCATAGATACCGCCTCGGCCTCATCGCTAAAACTCTGGACCGTGATAACGGGTCCGAAAATTTCATTTTGAATCATCTCGTCATCTTGGTGCAGGCCGGCGACAACGGTTGCTGGGAAGAAAAATCCTGGTCGGTCTAGGGCGCTTCCTCCACTCATGACGCTGGCATGTGTTGGTAGGCGATCAAGAAAGCCCGAAACTCGCGCTAATTGGTTGGCGTTATTTACTGGACCGAGGAAGACATCTTCATCTGGTGCACCGATGGCAACTGCCTTAGCTTGCGCGCTCAAAAGTGCTACAAAATCCTCATACACGTTCGCTTGAACAATCACGCGAGTTGCGGCGGTGCAGTCCTGGCCAGCATTGAAATATCCAGCGATCGCAATAGCTTCGGCTGCGGCCTCTAAGTCGGCATCGGCAAATACAACGACGGGAGCTTTGCCACCTAACTCTAAATGAACACGCTTAAGTTGGGCAGCTGCAGATTGGGCAACTTGAATTCCAGCTCCAACTGAACCTGTTATTGAAACCATGTCAGGACGCTTGTGTTCAACCATTGCACGTCCAGTTTCGCGCTCGCCACAAACTACATTGAAGACTCCGTCAGGTAAATACTCGGCCATCAGTGATGCCATCCATACAGTTGATGCCGGTGTCGTATCACTTGGCTTTAAGACAACGGTATTGCCAGCTGCAATTGCAGGTGCCCATTTCCACACGGCCATCATCATCGGATAGTTCCATGGCGTTACTTGGCCGATGACACCGACAGGTTCGCGGCGAATCATCGATGTCATACCCGGCATGTATTCGCCGGCAGATTTACCTTCAAGGTTTCTTGCAGCTCCAGCGAAGAATCGAATTTGATCGACCATTGGTGGAACTTCCTCCGTCGTAGTTAAGGAAATTGGCTTACCTGTATTTCGACATTCAATTGCAATTATTTCGCTCTGGCGATCTTCAATTGCATCTGCAATTTTTAATAGTGCTCGTTGCCGTTGCGATGGTGTTGAGTCGCGCCACCCAGGAAATGCATCACTTGCTGCGCGAAATGCGGTATCGATATCGGCTGCATTTGATTTCGGCGCAGTTGCATATGCCGCTCCTGTAGATGGATTTATAAGAGAGCTTGTTTCACCGGAAGTGCTGTCTACGGCGCTGCCATTAATAAAGTTCGTTAACTTTTCCATGGGATTGAGCCTACCAACTGAGGTAAAAGGTAACTAGTCGGTTCGAGTTTTTTCAGCGGCCGCTAACTGTCCACATGCACCATCGATTTCACGCCCCCGAGTATCCCGTACCGTGACGGGCACCCCGTAACTTTCCAAAATGCGAACGAACTCGGCCTCATCTTCGCGGCGAGAAGCTGTCCACTTCGAACCGGGGGTTGGATTGAGCGGAATTAAATTCACGTGAGCGTTGCGATTCTTAAGAAGTCGGCCAAGTAGATCCGCGCGCCACGACTGATCATTGATGTCACGAATCAAGGCATATTCAATGGAATATCGGCGTCCAGTGCGCTTTTCATACCTATCGGCGGCGGCTAAAACCTCTTTAATATTCCAACGCGAATTTATCGGCACTAACGTATTCCGAAGCTCATCATCTGGGGTATGCAAGGAGACGGCCAGCGTTAGTGCTAAACCCTCTTCGGTAAGTTTTTCAATTCCATTGACAAGCCCAACGGTTGACACCGTGACAGAGCGCGCACTAATTCCTAGACCATCTGGATGTGAATCGGTGATATTTCGAACTGAACGCATCACTGCGTTGTAGTTAGCCAAAGGCTCACCCATTCCCATAAAAACTATATTAGAAAGACGGGTTGGACCTCCGGGCAGCTCACCATTAAAACATGCTCGGGCGGCGGCAACTATCTGCTCGGTGATTTCACCTGCACTTAAATTCCGAGTTAATCCAGCCTGACCAGTGGCACAAAAGGGGCAGTTCATTCCACACCCGGCTTGGGATGAGATACAGACGGTCACGCGATCGGTATAACGCATTAAAACACTTTCAACTAATACTCCATCGTGTAACTTCCACAAATCCTTACGTGTCATACCTTCATCACACGATACTGATCGGACCAATTCAATAAGTTTTGGTGTTAATTGATCGGCCAAACTGTGGCGCAATTCAACTGGAATATCGCTCCACGTTTGGGGATCATCTGATAGATGAGAGAAATAATGTGTGGCAACTTGCGAAGCTCGAAAGGCCGGTAAGCCCATTGATTTTACGGTTTCGCGCCGCTCATCAGGTGAATAGTCAGCTAAATGTTTAGGTACTTTTTTTCGTTGGGCTGGCTCATCGAATACTAAATTAATCTCTGGGGGATTCATAACCAGTTCTTTACTAACTCAAGTGCTAGCCACAGGGCTGGAGCAGAAATCAAAACTGAGTCCAAACGATCGAGCATTCCACCATGACCGGGCAGAAGCGTTCCCATATCCTTCAGCGCTAAATCACGCTTCATCGCACTTTCAATGAGATCTCCGCATGTTGCGGTAAAGACAATCATCAAACCAACCACGGCCCCGATCCACCATTTCATATCCATGATGTAGTAAAAAGCTAGGGTTCCACCAAGTACAGTAAAGATTAAGGAACCGGTCAAACCCTCCCAACTCTTTTTTGGCGAGATTTTAGGCGCCATAGGATGTTTGCCGAAAAGAACTCCCATGATGTAGCCAAAAGTATCGTTGCAAGAAACTAATATCACAAAGGTCATGACACGCTCAAAACCAGTGCTCGTCCTACCCAGAAGAATTAAAAAACCGCCTAAAAATGGCAGATATAGCAGAGAGAATGTAGTTGCCGTTGCACTTGCCACAAAGCCTTCTGGGCCCTTGGTCAAGAGTTGAATCAGCAGTATTGGTATGGCTATCGCCGTAGCAACAGCAAGGCCTGCAACTCCCCCGTTCCATGTTGCGTACGAGAGCGCAATGGACGCGAAAACTAATCCTCTCAGTGATAAATAGATGCCTCGTGCGTTAAAAGCGCGAACGATTTCGCGAATTCCTAGAAGCACGGCTACGGCCACAACCACAGCAAAGATTTCGCGTTGGTAAGCCAAAGCAAACCAGATCAGTGCAATCAAAGATAAAGAGACGACTATTGACGGCAGCAGCTTTCGCCCAGCTCGTTTATTGATTGCCTCGTTTATTGAATGAATGTCAGACATCTGAACCTCAACCCCTTATATTTCTAGGAGTTCAGCCTCCTTGTGCTTAAAAAGCTCATCGACTTTAGCAACATGATCTGATGTAATTTTTTCCAACTCTTTTTCTCCGCGGGCAACATCATCTTTACCCACATCGCCATCTTTTTCCATTTTTTCAATCGCCTCTTTTGCGGCTCGGCGAATATTGCGCATTGAAATCTTTGAATCCTCTGCCTTACCTTTTACAACTTTGATGTACTCCTTCCGTCGCTCTTCCGTGAGCTGAGGAAAATTGATTCGGATAAGAACACCATCACTTGAAGGGTTAACACCTAAATCGGAGTCACGGATCGCCTTTTCAATGTTTGCCATTGCACTCTTATCAAATGGCGCAATTGTGGCAAGGCGCGCCTCTGGAACTTGAATCGATGCTAACTGAGAGAGTGCGGTATAGGTGCCGTAGTAATCGACCATAATTTTGTTAAAGAGCGATGGATGCGCACGACCTGTGCGGATAGAAGCAAAATCATCTTTGGCAACCTCTACCGCCTTGCTCATCTTGGTATCGGCATCCTTGAGGACGCTTGCTACATCTGACATCGGTTCTCCTTCTTAACGTGGTTCTAATTCTCTGGTTGCGGAGAGAAACCGCTGATGGCGATTGTATATTACGAAAAGTGATTTAAATTACGTATGAAAAACTAAGCGTAAATCAAGGGTTTTTACTCAAATTGGCGCTGGCACTCACTAGATGCATTCAATCGGCCAAGCTTGAGGAGTAGTTTTTACATAGTAAATGCGACGGAGAGGTCCATATGTTTCAAGTACGTTTCCATGGCCGTGGTGGCCAAGGGGTGGTGACTGCAGCCGAACTCTTAGCACAATCGGCTTTTGATGAAAAACGATTCGCACAAGCTTTTCCAAGTTTTGGATCTGAACGCACTGGTGCACCTGTAGTTGCTTTTTGCCGTATCGCCGATGCTGAAATTCGTGTTCGAGAACCGATAATGTTTCCAGATGCACTCATCATTCAAGATTCCACACTTTTAAAACAAGTCGATGTCTTTGCCGGTTTAAAGAGTGACGGCTATGCCCTTATTAATTCCACTCGTACTTTTGAGCAGTTAGGCATTTCAGAATTGGCCGATACCCACACTCGATTAATTACTGTGCCAGCTACTGCAATGGCGATGGAGCATTTAGGTCGACCAGTGCCAAATGCTGTTTTACTTGGAGCCTTTGCTGCGCTTACTAAAGTGATTTCACTGGACTCCGTAACGCATGCGATCAGCGAAAAATTTAAACCGAAAATCGCCGCCTCTAACTGTGCCGCAGCAACGGCCGCTTACGAATATGTGTTAGCGATGGTGCCTGCAGATGCTTAGACAAGTAGAGGGCTCTAAGGCCGTTGCCGACACGGTAGCAGCCTGTCGTCCGCAGGTAATTTGCGCTTATCCAATCTCGCCCCAAACCCATATTGTTGAAGGTTTAAGTCAGCTGGTTAAAAATGGTTCTTTAGTGGGTTGCGAGTTTATTAACGTAGAATCCGAATTTGCCGCGATGTCGGTGGCGATCGGAGCCAGCGCAACAGGTGCGCGCACATACACGGCCACGGCCAGTCAAGGCCTTCTCTATATGGTTGAGGCGGTTTACAACGCTTCAGGGTTAGGTCTTCCAATCGTTATGACCGTTGCAAATCGAGCGATAGGTGCTCCGATAAATATTTGGAATGATCACAGTGATTCAATGTCCCAACGTGATAGTGGCTGGATACAGATTTATGCCGAAACAAATCAGGAGGCGGCAGATCTACATGTCCAGGCCTTTAAAATCGCCGAAGATCTCTCACTTCCAGTTATGGTCTGCATGGATGGCTTTATTCTGACCCACGCCTACGAGCGGGTAGATGTTCCGGAGCGGCCCCAAGTTGATAAGTTCTTACCACCATTTGTGCCACGCCAAATTTTAGATCCTAGTAATCCAGTATCTATCGGTGCGATGGTCGGGCCAGAGGCATTTACAGAAGTGAAGTACATGGCGCACATGAAGAACCAACTGGCCTTAGAAGTAATCCCCAAAGTTGCGAGGGATTTTCAAGAGATTTTCGGTCGCAGCTCAGGTGGCTTAGTACGTGGCTACAAACTCGATGGCGCTGACACGGTCGTTATAGCGTTGGGATCAGTCCTCGGAACAATAAAAGATGTTGTCGACGAAATGGTTGCCGCCGATATTGCTATTGGAGTTCTTGGAATAATCGCATTCAGGCCATTTCCGACCGATGTTGTACGTGCCGCTTTATCACACGCTAAGCGCGTTATTGTTCTAGAGAAAGCATTCCAAGTTGGTATCGGTGGAATCGTGATTGAAAATGTTCGCGCAAGCTTACGCGGAAGTTCGACTAAGGATTACACCGTCATTGCCGGCCTTGGCGGGCGCCCAATAACTAAAGATTCGCTGCGACAATATTTAGATCGCGCATGTGTTGATGGAGTCGAAGATTTAACTTTTCTAGATCTCGATCAAGAGTTAGCAGATAGCGAAATTTTGCGAGAGGTGTGGTAATCAGATGCCAACAACACCTATAAAGTTTTATCAAGTGGGCAGTTTTGCAATCGGTAACCGCTTGCTATCGGCCGAGGATCGCTCGATTCAATCCGATCCTGAACGCGCCAATGCTCTGACTTCTGGCCATCGCGCCTGCCAGGGCTGCGGTGAAGCGTTAGGGGCACGTTATGCATTAGATGCTGCGATGCGTGCAACTGATGACAAGATAATCGCAGTTAATGCAACGGGATGTTTAGAGGTTTTCTCGACACCGTATCCTGAATCATCGTGGAGAATCGCTTGGCTTCACTCTCTTTTTGGTAACGCTCCAGCAGTTGCAACTGGTGTTGCAGCAGCCCTTAAGGCCCAAGGCAAAAACGATATTCGCGTCATTGGTCAAGGTGGAGATGGCGCAACGGTAGATATCGGATTCGGCGCACTCTCTGGAATGTTTGAGCGAAATGACGATGTTTTATACATCTGTTATGACAATGAGGCTTACATGAATACCGGTGTCCAGCGCTCAGGTGCAACTCCCCCAGCAGCGCGTACGGCCACCACTCAAGCCGTTGGTGAAAACCCTGGAAATGTTTTTGGTCAAGGAAAAAACCTTCCTCGTATCGCAATGGCACATGAGATTCCATATGTCGCAACGGCTACCGTTGCAGATTTACGTGATCTAGAGGCAAAGGTCATCAAGGCGATGTCCTTTCGAGGTGCGCGTTATATTCATGTTTTAGTGCCATGTCCACTGGGGTGGGGTTCAGAATCCTGTGACACAATCAAAATCGCGCGTCTTGCAACGCAATCTGGTCTTTTCCCAGTCTTTGAGGCCGAATCCGGCGAAGTAACTTCCACGACTCCAATTCGCCACCGTGTCATGGTCGAAGAGTATTTAAAACTTCAAATTAGATATTCACACTTATTTTCACCTAACCGCCGCGATGATGTTATCGATTTGTTGCAAGAAACGGCCAATAAAAATATATCCCGCTATAACCTCCTCTCAGATGAAAGTTCGAGCATCTAATGGAAAAACCATTTGCAATAACGCTTTCAGTGAACTCATCCCTTGCTAACCACACTGGATCATGGCGTGTAGAAAAACCTGAGTATGTCCATCGCATGCCACCCTGCAACAACGCATGTCCAGCGGGTGAGAATATTCAAAACTGGTTATATATCGCAGAAGATGGCTCGTATGAAGCGGCTTGGCGGGCATTAATTCTTGAAAATCCATTTCCGGCGATTATGGGGCGCGTCTGCTATCACCCATGTCAAAGCGTCTGTAATCGAGCCGAACTTGATGAGGCCGTTGGAATTAATTCGGTCGAGCGATTCCTAGGCGATCACGCCATTGAAAAGGGTTGGAGTATTCCACCGCCGACGGTAGAGAGTGGCTTTAAAGTTCTCGTTATCGGAGCTGGTCCAGCGGGATTATCCGCGGCTTATCACTTACGTTGCATGGGTCATAGCGTCACGGTTCGAGATGCAACGCATGCGCCAGGCGGAATGATGCGCTATGGAATTCCTAAATATCGCCTTCCTCGTGAAGTACTCGATGCTGAAATCAATCGCATCAAAGATATGGGTGTTCTCTTTGAAATGAATACTCGAGTTGATGACGTGCACGAAGCGCTCAACGAGGGCTTTAGCGCAGTCTTCTTAGCAATTGGCGCCCAGTTGAGCAAGCGCGCTTACATTCCAGCAAGTGAGGCTGCGCGCATATTAGATGCGATTAAAGTCTTACATGATGTCGAAGACGGCAATCAACCATTACTCGGACGAAAAGTCGTTGTCTATGGTGGCGGCAATACTGCGATGGATGTCGCACGCACCGCTAAAAGACTTGGCGCAGAAGAAGCGATTATTGTCTATCGTCGAACCCGCGATAAAGCACCGGCAAATGATGAAGAGATTACTGAAGCGCTTGAAGAGGGTATTTTAGTTAAATGGCTCTCCACCGTTAAGCACGTCGATGAAAAAAGTATGCAGATTGAAAAAATGGCGCTAGATGCTGATGGATATCCTCAACCAACTGGTGAGTTTGAAACTCTTGAAGCCGACTCTTTAATTTTGGCGTTAGGTCAAGAGGTTGATTTTTCTCTGTTGGGCAATAGCGCCGATTTAGATACTAAAGATGGCGTGATGCCAGTTGATTCCACAATGATGACCACTCACCCAGGAATTTTTGCCGGCGGAGACATGATTCCAGCAGAGCGCACTGTAACAACTGGCGTCGGGCACGGTAAAAAGGCTGCTAGAAATATCGATGCTTGGCTGCGCAAAACAGTTTATGAAAAGATCGACAACAATGATCTAGTTACCTATGAGCAGTTAAATACGTGGTACTACACCGATGCTCCGCACATTGTGCGCGAGCGCCTAGAGGCGACCAGACGGGCTAAGGATTTCTCAGAAGTAGTAAAGGGTTTAGATGAGAGCAACGCCTTGTATGAGGCCCGCCGATGTATGTCATGTGGCAACTGCTTTGAGTGCGATAACTGTTTTGGCGTCTGTCCCGATAACGCCATTATAAAATTAGGTCCCGGTAAGGGCTTTGAGATTAATTTGGATTACTGTAAAGGCTGCGGAATTTGCGTCTCAGAGTGCCCCTCGAGCTCGATCATGATGGTGCCCGATAAATAATTTGTATCTCGCTACAGCGAAATTTAATCGACTAAAGTTCCAATTAATTCGCCTCGAACGGCACGACCGATATTTCCATTCTCCAATAAGTCAAAGACGACTATGGGCAACTTGTTTTCGCGGCACAAGGCAAATGCTGCAGCATCGGCAACGGCTAACGACTTAGTTAAGACCTCGTCATACGAGATGCTGTCGTACTTGACCGCCTTAGAATCCTTCTTTGGGTCGGCGCTATAGACGCCATCCACTCCACTTTTAGCTAAGAGCAAAGCTTCAGCACCAATTTCAAGTGCACGCTGGGCCGAGACGGTATCGGTTGTAAAATATGGCATTCCAGCACCTGCGCCAAAGATGACAACGCGACCTTTTTCTAAATGACGGATCGCGCGCAGCGGAACATATGGTTCGGCAACTTGTCCCATAGTTATTGCAGTCTGGACGCGGGTTTGAATCCCCTCTTTTTCAAGAAAATCTTGAAGCGCCAAACAGTTCATGACCGTTCCGAGCATTCCCATGTAGTCGGCGCGAGCGCGATCCATTCCGCGCTGCTGTAGTTCTGCTCCGCGGAAATAATTACCGCCGCCAACCACAATTGCAACCTGCACACCTGTTCGTGCAACGTCGGCAATCTGCTTAGCAATATCTTGTACAACATCGGGATCAACACCGATGCCTTTGGCTCCACCAAAAACCTCTCCAGAAAGTTTAAGGAGCACTCGCCGATACGTTCCTCGTGTACCGGACATAAGTGCTCCTTTTAACTAGTTATTCGATGGTTAAATCTTAGGCGTTACTCCCCTAAAGCCTATTGACCCACGCGGAAGCGGTGAAATGCCTTAACGGCCGTTCCTGCCTCATCGAGAATCTGCTTGACGGTCTTTTTAGCATCCTTAGCAAATGACTGCTCAATAAGTGAGACTTCTTTAACAAAGCCAGTAACGCGACCTTCTACAATTTTCAAAAGGGAGGCCTCAGGCTTACCCTCTTCAATTGCAGTTTCGTGGGCGATACGTCGCTCATTTTCAATCATCTCTGCAGGGACATCTTCGCGATTAACGAACTGTGGTGCAAAGGCGGCGATGTGCTGAGCGATGTCTTTTCCAACATCACCGGCATCTTTTACTAACTGCACAAGCACGCCGACCTGCGGTGGCAGATCTGGACTTGTACGGTGAAGATAGATGCCCACTGGTGAATCCTTAAGAACGGCAATGCGGCGAACTTCAATCTTTTCACCAAGCATCGCATTGGCCTCATTGATGACTGATTGGACTGTGTTTCCATTAGGCATAGTTGTTGTTAAGAATGCCTCAACTGAATCCGATTGCACAATTTGCAAATGCTTTAGCAACTCATCGGCAAGGGCGATGAATCGATCACCCTTTGCAACGAAATCGGTTTCGCAGTTAAGTTCGAGCATCACGCCGAGGTTGCCCTCAACCTTTGCAACAACTGCGCCATTTGAGGTTAGACGACCTTCGCGCTTAGTGACTCCCTTTAAGCCCTTAACTCGGATTATGTCGATCGCCTTATCGTAATCGCCATCTGCCTCATCGAGTGCCTTCTTGCAATCGAGCATTCCCGCAGCGGTAGCTTCGCGAAGTCTTTTTACATCGGCAGCTGTATATGCAGCCATAATAATTACTCTCCTTCTACTGGCGCTGGTGTTTCAACGACAGGCTCGGACACAGTAACGTCAGCTACTGGTTCGGACACTACACCTGTGCTCGATTCTTGAGCTGGTGTTTCAACCACTACATCTGTGCTCGATTCTTGAGCTGGAACTGGTGCCACATCTAGATTCTCCGTTGGCTCGGACATGGATTCGGACGAACCTGCTATCTCTTTCTCCCAGTCGGCCATTGGCTCACCAGCGGCAACTTCTGTTGGTGCACCTGACTTTGTCTCTTCTTTAACTACCGTAGAGCGTGCGGCTAAGCCAGCAACGATTGCATCGGTAATAACGCGAGTGAGTAATCCAATTGAACGGATTGCATCATCATTGCCTGGAATCTTGTAATCAACTTCATCGGGATCACAGTTTGTATCTAGGATCGCAATAACAGGAATACCAAGTTTCTTAGCCTCTTGTACTGCAAGGTGTTCTTTCTTTGTATCTACTACCCAAATCGCTGAAGGTAACTTAGTCATGTGACGAATACCGTCAAGGTTCTTGAAAAGCTTCTCGCGCTCGCGGCGAAGCATCAATAGCTCTTTCTTTGTAAGCAGAAGATCGTTTGTATTCTCTAACGCTTCTAACTCTTTTAGTCGCTGAATACGCTTGTATACCGTTGGGAAGTTAGTAAGCATTCCGCCCAACCAGCGCTCGGTGACAGTTGGCATTCCAACTCGTGCAGCTTGCTGAATGATTGGCTCATGTGCCTGCTTCTTTGTACCGACAAATAAAATGTGACCGCCCTTAGCGACCGTATCCTTTACAAACTCATATGCATTATCGATTAGTCCAAGTGACTGCTGAATATCGATAATGTAAATTCCGTTGCGCTCAGTGAAAATAAAACGCTTCATCTTTGGATTCCATCGACGAGTTTGGTGTCCGAAGTGGACTCCACTGTCGAGAAGTTCTCGCATTGTTACAACTGCCATGGCAGGGTTACTCCTTCATAGATTTAATGCGCACGCGCAAAAAACCCGCTCGGTTATGGCTTAACGTTTGTTGAGCCCGTCGCACTGAGAGTCATCGACCGAATAAACGGACCGAGATGATTCACCTGGTTTTAAGGCCAAGGCAGTGCTGAGATGTCACCGGCAAATCCCCAAAGATTGGGAGCTCGCGGCGCAGGCCAGATTCTACCTGTAGCCACGAAGCCCTTTTTACCGAACTAGCTGCGCCCAAATAAGCGTAAAAACCCCCATGCCGTGATGCGTAGCATCGCCTCGAGGGCGATCGAAAAGGACATTTTGCTGACTCCAAGTGCGCGCTCGATAAAAGTGATCGGGATTTCTCCGACAGTTGCTCCACAAGCCAAGGCGCGGCGAGTCATCTCAATTTGGAAGCAGTAACCATCACTCTTGATTGTGGCGATATCCATACGCTGTAAAAGCTCGGCGGCGTAGATGCGAAAGCCCGACGTTGTATCCCTAACGCCAAGGGATAAAAGAACATTTGCATAGGCGTTGGCTCCTTTTGAAAGATATTCACGGAACTTGCTCCAATTCTCAATCGCCCCATCGGCTACCCAGCGAGAGCCAATAAGTAGTTCGCTACTGCCGATCCACTCCATCATTGTCGTTAAATCCCGAACTTGATGTGAGCCATCGGCATCCATTTGAATAATATTTTTATAACCGCGCTTTAAGGCGAGGGCAAAACCAGTCCGGTAGGCACTACCTAAACCCATTTTCCCAGTACGTGAAAAGACTTCCACTCCATGAGCTCTGCAAATCTGCGCCGTCCCATCGGGTGAGCCATCATCGATTACCAAAACATCTACAGGTAGTTTTTTTAAAGCATCGAGTAGCGATGCGATGCTCTCACGCTCGTTATAAGTTGGTATAACTACTATTGACGCATTCATGCCCGTGGGTGCGCATTCTTAAATACTTTGTGTAAACGCTGCGTTGATACATGAGTATAAATCTGAGTTGTTGCTAGAGAGGCATGCCCCAATATCTCTTGCACCGTACGCAAATCCGCTCCACCTTCAAGCAGATGCGTGGCGGCAGAGTGACGCAGCCCGTGCGGACCCATGCGTTCAATTCCCTCAATCGCACTCAGCGATTCATATACAACACTGCGCACTGTGCGCTGATCTATGCGACCCCCGCGGGCACCAAGAAAAACCGCTGTAGCAGATAACTCAGTCGCTAAATCTTTTCGCCCTTTGGCCAACCAAACTTCTAAAGCATGAACCGCCGGTTTCCCCATGGGAATCGTTCTCTCTTTATTGCCCTTTCCTAGCACACGAATCGTGTTGCGATTAAAATCAATATCCTCCAGATCTAATTCACAGAGTTCGCCCACTCTTGCGCCAGTTGCATAAAGAAGCTCAACCATTGCAACATCTCGAAGCGATAATGGTGTCTCTTCATCACTTGCCCTAGCGGCCAAAGAATCCATCGCCAGCGCTGCGCTATTAATATCGAGTACTCCAGGTAATGTGCGAAGTCCCTTCGGAGTCGCCAGACTGGCCCCGACATCGGAGGTAAGATAGTTATTTTTGAAGGCCCACTTTGTAAA
Organism: Candidatus Planktophila sp.; assembly: GCA_030681675.1. Taxonomy (NCBI): domain Bacteria; kingdom Bacillati; phylum Actinomycetota; class Actinomycetes; order Candidatus Nanopelagicales; family Candidatus Nanopelagicaceae; genus Candidatus Planktophila; species Candidatus Planktophila sp. Next base: position 25,113 of record JAUXRP010000017.1, on the reverse strand, counting down.
TAAACGCACTGAAACCGCACGGCGCGAAATCGTGGTGCGCGCCGCGCCCTTTACACTCTGATTAGCCAGCCATGATCGAAGATGTGAGAGCTCTAGTTTTGCAATGTTAGTCAGCCCAAGTTTTTCCAAATGCTCTAGCAGTGATGAGAGATCACCAATGTATGCGCGAATTGTGTGGCCCGATAGATTTCGCTCGACTCCAAGATGCCGCTCAAAATTACTAATCAGGTTTTCAAACTCTTCATTCACAAATTAAGGCTACCCTTATGTTGTCGAGAATTTGAAGCGTGAGGCTGCTAAAGGCCTATGTTGCCCTTTTATTAGCTCAGTCTCGATCCAGCACCGTATGAGAAATCTCCTGGCAAAAATTATTTTTGACGCAATAGGCCAAAGTTAATCGCATCTTCTAACGCCATAGCAGAGGCAGCGATGACGTTTTCATGCACGCCGACCGTGCTCCACTCATTAGTGCCATCGCTGGTTTCAACTAGAACTCGAGTGATTGCACCAGTACCTAAGCGGCCCTCAAGGATTCTTACTTTGTAATCGATAAGTTTTAATTTCTCAAGTGCTGGATAGAATTGAATAAGTCCTGAGCGAAGGGCGTTATCAAAGGCGTTCACTGGACCGTTGCCAGTGCCGATGCAGACTATCTTCGTTCCCCTGGCAATAACTGTGACTTCGGCCTTGGTCAGAATGCTTTGATCCTCGGCGCGTTCAACTGTAGTTAACCAATGTTCAATAGTAAAAAAGGAGGGACGTTCTCCTCTAATTTCTTCATGGATTAAAAGTTCGAAAGAGGCATCAGCGGCCTCAAAGGAGAAGCCTTGTGACTCCATATCTTTGACGCGGCCCACGATTCGCTTAATGAGTTCGTTATCGCCACCTAAATCCACACCTAATTCTTGGGATTTTAATTCAATCGATGCCCGTCCGGCCATATCAGAGACCAACATACGCATATCGTTTCCTACTGACTGGGGATCTTCATGTTGGTAGAGCGCGGGATCTACTTTAATTGCACTGGCATGAAGGCCAGCCTTATGGGCAAAAGCTGAAATACCAACATATGGTTGGCGTGAACTTGATGAGACATTCGTTACTTCTGCAACGGCATGGGAAATTCTAAATGCCTCTTGCAAAGTATTGTGCGGTAGAACTAATTGGTGCTTCTTTAACTCTAAGTTAGCGATAATCGTTACGAGATCGGCATTGCCCGTGCGTTCGCCATAACCATTTAAAGTTCCTTGAACATGTGTGGCACCAGCGGCGATCGCCGCCATTGAATTTGCAACGGCGCATCCAGTGTCATTGTGGCAGTGGATACCAAGGCGGGCTGAGGTTGACGTCAAAACATCGTGAACAATCTGGGAGAGTTCATCGGGCAACATTCCACCATTGGTATCACAGAGCGCAATGACATCTGCGCCGGCTTCGGCGGCAACGCGAATGGTTTCAAGTGCGTAGGCACGGTTATTTCGATAGCCGTCAAAGAAATGTTCGGCATCTAAGAAAACGCGTTGGCCCTCGTGAATTAAATGTGTGACTGAATCGCGAATCATCGCCAAGTTTTCATCCAGGGTTGTTTTTAGCGCTAAATCAACGTGGCGATCAAAAGCTTTCGCAACTAGCGTTACTACTGGTGCCCCGCTATCTCGAAGTGCGCCTAGTAAAACATCATTGGCCGCTTTAACATTAGGGCGACGGGTTGCTCCAAAGGCCACAAAAGTCGAATTCTTTAAGTGAAGTTCCTTTCTAGCCCGGGCAAAGAACTCGGTGTCTTTAGGATTTGCACCCGGCCAACCGCCTTCGATAAAGCCAACGCCTAGATCATCTAAATGTCGCGCGATAGTTAACTTGTCATGAACTGAGAGGCTAAGCCCTTCTTGCTGAGCACCATCGCGCAGCGTTGTGTCATAAATATGGAAAGCGTCATCGATTGCCATTAAAGAACCCGATGCATCCAACCATGCGTATCTGCGATCGTGCCATGCTGAATTCCAAGTAGGTGTGCTCGAATTTGTCCAGTAATAGGACCAGGTTCGCCATCACCTGTAACCCATGTACCCATGGCACTCTTAGCAGATCCAACTGGAGTAATCACCGCTGCGGTTCCGCAAGCAAATATCTCTGTGATCTCACCTGATTCAACTCCGTGATGCCAATCATCGATACTGATCATCGCCTCTTCACTTTTATACCCTAAATCATTGGCAACAGTTAAAATCGAATCGCGTGTGATTCCGGGTAGCAGCGTGCCTGTGAGTTTAGGAGTTACCAACGTTGCATCTGCGCCCTTGCCTCTGACGAAGTACAGATTCATGCCACCCATCTCTTCAATCCATTTTCGCTCAACGGCATCAATCCACACCACTTGATCACAGCCTTGTTTAGCGGCCGCTTTTTGTGCAACTAAAGAAGCTGCATAATTTCCACCGCACTTTGCTTCGCCTGTTCCACCAAGGGCGGCACGGACATATTCGGTTGAAATCCATACCGAGACCGCCGTGTTAGTAGAAAAATAACCACTGGCAGGGGTTGCAATGAGCATGTACAACGCTTTATTTGATGGCCGCACACCTAAACCAACTTCGGTAGCAAACATAAAGGGGCGCATGTACAGCGACTCCCCCACATTATTGGGAACCCACTTCGAATCTTGCTTTATGAGCGTCTCTAAAGTTTCAATAAATGCTTCCACCGACATTTGCGGAAGAGCTAATCGTGCCGCCGATTTAGCAAAGCGCTGTGCGTTTTGCTCGGGGCGAAAGAGTGAGACTCCACCATCGGGTTGGCGGTAAGCCTTCATACCTTCGAAGATTTCTTGGGCGTAATGAAAAACCGCGGTCGCAGGATCTAGTGTGATGGGTCCGTAAGGAACTAACTCTGGCGCTTGCCAGCCATCTTTTTCACTCCACTCGCGTGTGATCATGTGGTCGGTGTAATGACGGCCAAAGCCACCTTCGGCAATCTGCGCGCTGCGTGTGGCATCATCTTTCATATGCGGATTGATAGTTGTCTTCATAGTTTTATAACGCTGCAACCAGCGCATCTCCAACTTCACTAGTGCTTCGCTTTTTATCTCCACGAACTAATAAATCGGCGGCAACGGCCCGCTCAACATCACGCGCGGCATCGCCAAAACCTAAGTGTTCTAGCATCATCGCAACTGACATTACAGTGGCCGTTGGGTCGGCGATATTTTTACCGGCAATGTCAGGGGCTGATCCGTGTACTGGCTCGAACATTGAGGGAAACTCACCCGTTGGATTGATATTGCCGGATGCTGCAAGACCGATGCCACCACAGATCGCCGCGGCGATGTCGGTCAAGATGTCACCAAATAAGTTGTCGGTAACGATGATATCAAAGCGTTCTGGGTTAGTAATAAGAAACATTGCGGCGGCATCGGCATGTAAATAATCTGTTGTGACGCCTGGGTAATCTTTAGCGACCTCATTAAAAGTGCGGGTCCAAAGATCGCCCGAGTGGACGAGAACATTGTTTTTATGCACCATCGTAATTTTTTTACGATCGCGTTTTAATGCGCGCTCAAAAGCATCGCGTATTACACGTTCGGCGCCGCGGCGAGTATTAAGACTCTCTTCGGTGGCAATCTCTGCTTCGGTGCCAATTGCCATAACCCCACCAGCACCAGAGTAAGGACCTTCAGTACCTTCGCGGACTACGAGGAAATCTATTGCGGCCTTAGTTGCAAGTGGGCCAGTTACGCCTGGCATTAATTTCGCTGGACGTAAATTAACGTAGTGATCAAAGGCAAAGCGAAGTTTGAGCAGTAATCCACGCTCTAATACTCCACTGGGAACCGTTGGGTCACCGACCGCTCCAAGAAGGATGACATCGGCCTTTGCAAGCTCGACCATTGTTTCATCGGAAAGAGCGATGCCAGTGCGATGCCAGTTGGCCGCACCTAATTCATAAGAACTCTGTTTGAATTCGACGTCGTACTTTTTAGAGACGGCATCTAAAACTTTCAAGCCTTCGTTAACAACTTCTGGTCCGATTCCATCTCCGGCGATGACGGCTAAGTTAATAGTTTTCATCAATCCACCAGCACAACGGCGCGAACGGATTCTGCGCCGGTCTCTCTCTTAATAGTCGCCAAAACCTCTTCACTTACATCTGAGTCGACAGAGAGCGCCATGAGCGCTTGTCCGCCGGCAGTACTACGAGCAACCTGCATTCCAGCAATATTGATATGGGCTTGACCTAACGTATGACCAACAGTGCCGATGACTCCGGGTTGATCAACGTAACGCAAAAATAGAATGTGAGTCGTTGGAGGTAAGTCGAGTGAGAAATTGTCGATTCCGATAATCTTCTGGGTCTGTCTGATTCCCATTAAAGTGCCATCAACTATCATCGATTTTCCACTACCTGTTGCGGCGCGTAATGAAATCATGGATCGATACTCTGCGCTATCGGCGGTGGTCGTTACATTCGAAGTCATTCCGCGCTCTGCAGCTAGTCCTGGAGCATTAACATAGGTAACTTCTTCGGCACCGACTGCAATGAGTGCACCTTTGAGTGCGCTAATTGCAAGGATTGATGAGTCATGTATTGAAATTTCACCACGGACTTGAATATCCATGTGAACTGGGGTTTCACCTAGAAGTTCAGTTGCGATCTGTGCCATTTTTTCTACGAGTGGCAGTGATGGTCGAATCTCTTGGGCAATAACCCCGCCCTTTACATTGACTGCATCTGGAACGAGCTCACCAGCCAAAGCTTTGCGTACTGACACAGCAACGGCGATTCCCGCGCGCTCTTGTGCTTCATCCGTTGATGCACCTAAGTGTGGTGTCGCAACCACGTTATCTAAAGTAAATAAGGGCGAATCAGTGCATGGCTCGGTTGAAAATACATCTAAGCCAGCTCCGGCGACGCGACCTTCAACAATTGCATCGTAGAGTGCGGCCTCATCCAGAACTCCCCCACGTGCCGCGTTCACAATTCGTACGGCGGGCTTAACTTTTTTCAACGCTTCAACGCCGATTAAATTCGCCGTCTCTTTAGTTTTAGGTAAGTGAATTGTGATGAAATCTGAAGTACGCAGAAGTTCGTCGAGATCTACTAAACGAACGCCAAGTTGGGCGGCTCGTGCGGGCTGTAAATATGGGTCGTACGCGATGATTTCCATGCCAAATGCCTGCATTCGCTGTGCAACTAATTGACCGATACGACCGAAGCCAACGATCCCTAATGTTTTTTCAAATAGTTCGGCGCCGGTGTACTTTGATCTGGCCCACTTACCATTTCGCAATGCGGCGTGAGCAGGTGAGACAAATCGCGCTGAAGCGAGAAGCAGTGAGATTGCAAGTTCGGCCGCGCTAACAATATTCGATGTTGGAGCGTTTACAACCATGACTCCAGCGGCCGTGGCTGCAGGAATATCGACGTTATCTAAACCAACCCCTGCACGGGCGATAACTTTCAAACCCTTAGCCGCATCAATTGCTTCGGCATCCATTTTCGTTGCCGAGCGAATAAGCACCGCATCTACACCTTTAGCTAATACAGCCAATAGCTCGGTGCGATTTGCTCCGTCGCAGTTAAGAACTTCAAAATCTGGACCTAAGGCCTCTAACGTTGCAGGGCTTAACTCCTCAGCGATTAATACAACGGGTTTATCCACGTGCCACGCTACCCTCTTTATAATCGTCGCCCTTTGTCGCCTTCATCCAAGAAAACATTGTGCGAAGCTGACGGCCAACGGCCTCGATTGGATGTGCTTCGCCTTTAGCGCGAAGTGATTTAAATTCAGGTGCGCCGGCCTCTTGATCATCAATAAAGCGCTTGGCAAAAACTCCACTTTGAATATCGGCGAGCACGGCCTTCATGTTTTCCTTAACATGTGGGTCAATAACACGTGGACCAGAAACATAATCTCCGAATTCAGCGGTGTCAGATACCGACCAACGCTGCTTTGCGATTCCACCTTCGTACATTAAATCTACGATTAATTTGAGTTCGTGTAGACACTCAAAGTATGCAACCTCTGGTTGGTAACCCGCTTCTGTGAGAACTTCAAAGCCATACATTACGAGCTGGGATGCACCGCCACACAAAACAGATTGCTCGCCAAATAAATCGGTCTCAGTCTCTTCAGTAAATGTCGTTAAAATTCCACCGGCCCGTAATCCGCCGATCGCCTTGGCATAGGAAAGTGTTAACGGCCAGGCACTGCCAGTTGAATCCTGCTCAACGGCGACGATGACTGGAACTCCACGGCCGGCAGCGAATTCGCGGCGAACTAAGTGGCCTGGGCCTTTTGGAGCAACCATGCAGACATCGACGTTGGCCGATGGCTTAATGTAACCAAAACGAATATTGAATCCATGGCCAAAGAAAAGTGCGTCGCCATCTTTCAGGTTGGGAAGAATAGAGTCGGTATAGATATGTCGTTGAAGATGATCTGGCGCCAAAATCATAATGACCGTTGCCTCTTTGACCGCTTCGGCCACACTGGTAACTCGCAAACCTTCGGTTTCGGCCTTTGCTCGCGATGGTGAGCCATCTTTTAGACCGACGCGTACATCGACACCACTATCACGCAAACTCAATGCATGGGCATGTCCCTGCGATCCGTAACCAATAATCGCGACCTTGCGGGCTTGAATGATGGATAGATCAGCATCCTCTTCGTGATACATCGTTGCTGCCACGGTATTTCTCCTTAGTTCTGATAATCGGGTTGTGTGTCGTGAACAATTGGTTGTACTTCATCTGGCAATATCTCAATTATTGAAATTACATTGACCAACTTATCTAGCTGAGCAATTACTTGCTCAAGAACGTGGCCATCTAGGTTAACTACTATCTCCATTTTAGAGGTCTCGGGGTTACTGGTCGGACCAACTGATAAGCGTTCAATGTTGTAAGCCCGTCGTGCAAACAGGCCTGCCACACGTGCTAAAACGCCAGGTGAGTTTTCAACGATAACTTCTAGTGTGTGTTGGGCCATTTTATAACTCCTGAGAACCCCAGTCGGGCGCAGTCTCGCGCGCAATCATTATTTCATCATTTGATGTTCCGGCGGCGACCATTGGCCAGACCATCGCATCTCGATTGACTCTAAAATCAACTACCACCGGTTGATTATTAATGCTCATCGCCTTCTCAATTGTTGCATCGACATCTTCTGGTCGATCACAACTTAAACCTACACAGCCCATCGCCTCTGCCAACATAGGAAAATTTGGAATTCGCTTTGATTCAAGATTGGTATTTGAGTAGCGGCCCTCATAAAAAAGCGTCTGCCACTGTCGGACCATTCCTAATGATTCATTGTTAATTATCGCAACTTTAATCGGAATGTTATTAAGTGCACACGTTGTTAGCTCTTGATTAGTCATTTGGAAACAACCATCACCATCGATCGCCCACACCGTTGTATCTGGTGCACCGACCTTTGCGCCCATCGCGGCCGGTACGGCATATCCCATCGTGCCAAGGCCTCCAGAGTTAAGCCATGTGCGGGGGTTTTCATATGAGATAAATTGAGATGCCCACATCTGATGCTGGCCCACACCGGATGCAAAAATAGTTTGCGGGCCAGAGATTTTTCCTAAGCGCTCGATTACATACTGAGGTGAGAGCGAACCATCAGCGGGTATGTCATAGCCCACTGGATATGTTGTTTTCAATGAGTTCATCTGGCGAAGCCACGGTGTTAAATCCGGACGATTCTTTGCAAGGGATTCCTTCAACGCTGGAATCAGCGCGGTGATTGTATGTTTCAAATCTCCGAGCACGGGCACATCGGCAAATCTATTCTTACCTATTTCAGCGGGATCCACATCGGCATGAATTACCTTTGCATTAACGGCAAAGGTTGAAAGTTTTCCAGTTACGCGATCATCAAAGCGAGCGCCAAGAGTTATTAATAGATCCGCCTTCTGCAGCGCGGTAACGGCGGCAACGGTGCCATGCATCCCTGGCATCCCTAAATTCAATGGATGTGAGTCTGGAAAAGCACCGCGGGCCATGAGAGTTGTAACAACTGGCGCACCAAGTAACTGCGCGAGCTCTAATAGTTCACGCGAAGCATTTGCTTTGATGACTCCGCCGCCAACGTAAAAGACGGGTTTGCTCGATTGCGCAATTAAATCAGCGGCATCGGTTATCGATTCGGCGCAAGTGATAGTCCTCGGTTGATAACCCTTTAGTGAAACCGATGTTGGATAGTTAAAATCCGTCATCTTCTGTAGAGCATCTTTTGCAATATCCACAAGGACTGGACCAGGACGACCAGTGCTTGCAATATGGAAGGCCTCGGCGATTGCACGTGGAATATCGGCAGGGTCGGTAATGAGATAATTATGTTTTGCAAATGGCATTGTGATGCCACGGATATCGGCCTCTTGAAATGCATCGGTGCCGATTGCAACCGATGGAACCTGGCCGGTAATTGCCACAACTGGGACTGAGTCCATTGCCGCATCGGCAAGTGGAGTAACAAGATTTGTAGCCCCTGGTCCAGATGTTGCAATACAGACTCCGACACGACCTGTTACTTGGGCATAACCAGTTGCAGCATGGCCGGCACCCTGTTCGTGGCGCACAAGAATATGGCGGATAGAGCTAGAAAAAATTGGATCATATGCTGGAAGGATCGCACCACCGGGAATTCCAAACATCACATCGACGCCAGCGGCCTCCAGCGATGCCACGAGTGAACTGGCTCCATTCATTGCACTCATCTCCATCTCCTTTCGCCTTCGGTGTGGTGTATAAATGAAAAAACCCCCAGATTAACTGAGGGTAGCGCGCGATCGAACTGCTAGATCACGCGCTTTTAAATCACCACAACAACTGTTGTAAACATGTATGTATTCTCCAATAGCTTTTGATGTGAGTCAAGGTATGAGATGCACATCTCACAATCTGAACAGTTTTAGTCGCAGACTGCGCCTTTAGATGCTGAGCCGACCAGCTTGGAGTATTTGTGCAAGACGCCGCGGGTGTACTTATGGGTCAGGGGTGCCCAGCCAATTTTACGGGCTGCGAGTTCGGCCTCATCGACCAGTAAATCCAAGGTTCTATTGGTGATATCGATGCGAACAATGTCTCCATCTTTTACAAATGCAATGGGGCCACCATCTACTGCCTCAGGGGCCACGTGACCGACACATAAGCCCGTTGATCCTCCAGAGAAACGTCCATCGGTCAGCAGCAGAGTGGATTTGCCAAGACCGGCGCCCTTTATAGCACCTGTGATCATTAACATTTCGCGCATTCCGGGTCCACCTTTTGGACCTTCGTAGCGAATAACAACGACATCGCCTGCTTGAATAGTTCCGTTTTCGAGTGCATCCATCGCCGCTTGTTCACGCTCGAATACTCGAACTGGACCTTCAAAGGATTCAATTCCAATTCCGGCCGTTTTACATACTGCGCCATCGGGTGCCAGTGTGCCGCCTAAAATTGTGATTCCAATATCGGTTGAGAGTGGTTTTGATGCCGCACGCAGAATTTCTCCATCAGGATCTGGTGGATTTATCTCGGCTAAATTTTCGGCCATCGTCTTTCCAGTCACAGTTAAGACATCGCCATGCAACAACTTGGCATCAAGGAGGGCTTTAAGAATTACCGGAACTCCCCCGATTTTATCCATATCACTCATGACAAATCGTCCGAAAGGTTTTAAATCTCCCAGTAGCGGAATCTTTGAACCGATGCGATGAAAGTCATTGAGTTCTAAATCAACGTCAGCCTCATGTGCAATTGCAAGTAGATGCAGAACCGCATTCGTTGAGCCACCCAATGCCATCAAAATTGTAATTGCATTTTCAAATGCCTGCTTCGTTAAAATATCGCGCGTAGTAATTCCTGCACGGATTAATTCGACGACCGCTGCGCCGGATTTAACGGCAAAGGCATCGCGCCGGCGATCAACGGCGGGAGGCGCAGCCGATCCTGGAAGAGATAAACCAATCGCTTCGCCAATGCTGGCCATTGTGTTAGCCGTATACATTCCACCGCATGCACCTTCACCCGGACAAATAGCGCGCTCTATTTGATCTACGCGCTCCTGTGTAATCAAGCCTCGTGCACATGCACCTACGGCTTCGAAGGCATCGATAATCGTGACATCTTTTCCATCGACCTGTCCTGGAAGCGTTGAACCGGCGTAGACAAAGACGCTAGCAACATCGATGCGCGCTGCGGCCATCATCATCCCCGGTAAGGATTTATCACAACCGGCAAAAGTCACCATTCCATCTAAACGCTCGGCCTGCATAACTGTTTCCACTGAATCGGCGATTACTTCTCGCGAAACGAGAGAAAAATGCATTCCCTCGTGTCCCATAGATATTCCATCTGAAACCGAGATCGTGCCAAACTGCATCGGAAATCCGCCGGCATCGATGACGCCTTGGCGCGAAGCTTTGGCTAGGCGATCAAGGGACAAGTTGCATGGGGTGATTTCATTCCACGACGAGGCGATACCGATTTGGGGTTTAACCCAGTCTTCATCTCCCATTCCAACGGCGCGAAGCATTCCACGTGCCGGAGCACGCTCCATTCCATCGGTCACTAACCCTGAACGTGGCTTCATCGTTGACATGGAGTAATCGTAGGCGTTCAAGTTGCAGAATGCACCTCACTGCTTTACGATACGCAACCGTACCGTTTCGTATAGGAGGTCGATATGTGCCCAGTAAATGCTCTATGCATTAAAGGGCGACCTCGCGATTCCAAACGTGAAGATGCAATTGCCGAAGCTGCAATTTCCCTGATCCAAGAGGTTGGATATGAGCGATGCACTATAGAGGCGATTGCACTTAAAGCCGGTGTTAGCAAGGCGACAATTTATCGACGTTGGAAGAACAAACAAGAGGTAATTGCAAACGCTATTTCACATCACGCCTTTTCTCAAACCCCTTCCATTAATACTGGAAATTTACGCGACGACTTAGTTGAACTTCTATTGGCTAAAGTGAAGGTTTTGAAAGGTCCAGATGGTGCCGTCATAGCATCGATCATGAGTGCGGCAAAAATGGATTCAGAGCTTGCAAAAGCTATTCCTCATTCAGTCCGAGATGGCGAAATTCAAGTACATGAGGTAATTCTTGAACGAGCAATTAAGCGCGGTGAAATCTCACTTAATGCAAACTTAGAACTATTAGCTGAGATCACTCCCGCAATTATGACCTACCGAATTTTTATGTCACAGCAGCCGGTTAATCGAAAATTCATCGAAGCCTTAGTCGATGACGTCTTAATTCCATCAGCTCGAAAAAGTAACAAATAAAAGGAGAGAACATGTCAAACCCTAACTATCCAGCAGGTCAGGCCCCAGATCGCTGGCGTACACTTTTTGTAGTTGCAATTGCGCAGCTCATGATTGTTTTAGACTCTTCCATCGTAAACATTGCAATCCCAAGTGCCAAAGTTGACCTTGGAATTACAGACGCGAATCAGCAGTGGGTCATAACCGCTTATACATTAGCATTCGGATCACTTTTACTGCTCGGTGGTCGCATCGGAGATTTCATGGGCCGCAAACGTATATTTCTCATTGGTTTATTAGGCTTTGCAGGTGCATCTGCTCTGGGCGGAATTGCCACAACACAAGGCTTGTTATTTGGTGCTCGCGCACTGCAAGGTGTCTTCGCCGCACTTCTTGCCCCTGCAGCTTTAGCAATCATCTCAGTAACTTTCACAGTACCTGCTGAGCGCGCTAAGGCTTTTGGTGTCATGGGCGCAATCTCCGGTGGAGGCGCGGCCATTGGCTTAATCGTTGGTGGAACTTTAACTGAGTTTTTCTCATGGCGTTGGTGCTTAGGTGTAAACGTTCCAATCGCGATTATTGCATTTCTATTGGCCACACGTTTTGTTCATGAATCTAAGGCCGAAGGAAATCGAACTTATGATATCCCAGGTGTAATCACCGCAACTGCAGGTCTTTTTTCACTTACATATGGTTTTAACCAAGCAGCAACGACCGGTTGGTCAGATAGTCTAACTATTGGCTTCTTAATCACTGCGATTGTTCTTCTAGTTATGTTCGTGATCATTGAAAGCAAAGTTGTAAATCCAATGATGCCCCTCCGCGTTATTACAGAGCGAAATCGTGGTGGCTCTTACCTTGGATCATTAGTAGTAGGCGCAGGTTTATTTTCAATGTTCTTATTTTTAGGTCTCTACCTACAAGTAATTCTCGGATACAGTCCTTTGAAATCCGGCTTTGCTTTCTTGCCCTTCACCGCCGGCATTATTGCTTTTGCCGGAATCGCTTCGCAACTTTTGCCTAAGGTGGGACCAAAGCCACTTATGATCCCGGGTTTAATAGCATCTAGTCTGGGTTTGCTTCTTCTTGCACGAATCACTCCCGACACTTCATACCTAACTCATGTGATGCCATCGCTCCTAATTATGTCTAGTGGAATGGCGCTCGTATTTATTCCACTTACTTCGACTTCACTTCATGGCGTTTCACATCATGACACTGGTGTTGCCAGTGCAATGGTGAATACAAGTCAGCAAATTGGTGGCTCACTTGGTACCGCACTCCTCAATACTGTTGCAGCTACAGCAACGGCCACATATGCAACTGCCAATAGTTCTCTTGGAGATCTAACGCAGGCATTTGCAATGACACATGGCTTTACCGTTGCTTTTAAGGCTAGTGCAGGGTTGCTGTTTATTGGTGCAGTGGTCTTGTTCTTCTTTATCAATATAGGAAAAGAGGCAGTGGTTGAAAGTGAAGAGGTTTTAGTTCACTAATTAAGTTTGAGCCAAATCATCTTTGAAGCAAATGGCCAAGTAGAAGCTCTCGTACGCGAGCGGCATCTGCTTGGCCCTTTGTCTCTTTCATGACTGCGCCAATTAACGCCCCCGCTGCCGGTAAGTGGCCGTTGCGAATTTTTTCAGCGGTCTCAGGTTGTTCTGCGCAGACTTTTTCAATTGCGGCCATCAGTGCGCCATCATCATTTACAACCTTAATTCCGCGCGCAGAGATCACTGCAGCGGGTTTACCTTCACCTGCAATTACGCCCTCGATTACTTGACGGGCTAACTTATCGGTTAGTTCGCCCGCATTCACTAAAGCCACAATCTCTGCGACATCTGCGGGTGTGATCGCTAAATCAGAAATAGCGACATCCTTGTCGTTTGCAATTCGTGAAATCTCACCGAGCCACCAACTGCGAGCCTTGGTTGGATCTGCACCTTCATTAACCGTTGCCTCAACGAGATTCAAGACGTCGGCATTTATCATCGCCGCCATTTCTTTATCCGGCACCGACCATGCCTCTTGTAAACGTTTGCGATGAATCGATGGTCGCTCTGGAAGTGATTGGCGCAGAGTTTCAATCCATACAGAATCTGGTGCGACTGGTACTAAATCTGGCTCTGGAAAATAGCGGTAATCCTCGGCCTGCTCTTTTGAGCGACCAGAGCGTGTTAGCCCAGACTCCTCTTGGAAGTGACGAGTCTCTTGGACAACTCGCTCCCCTTTATTTAAAAGTTCGGCATGGCGAATCATTTCTCCGCGAATCGCGCGTTCAACAGAGCGCAACGAGTTAACATTTTTAGTCTCGCTACGAACGCCTAAAGTTTCGGCTCCAATTAAGCGGAGAGAGACGTTGGCATCACAGCGAAGTGAGCCTTGCTCCATCTTTACATCGCTGACACCCAGTGAGCGCAAAATATCGCGGAGCTCGGCAACATAGGCTTTTGCAACCTCTGGCGCATATTTACCTGTGCCAGGAACAATTTTCGTCACAATTTCAACTAAAGGAATTCCCGCGCGGTTGTAGTCGAGTAAAGAGTATTCAGCTCCATGGATACGTCCAGTTGCGCCACCTACGTGAAGTGATTTACCTGTGTCTTCCTCCATATGTACGCGTTCGATGTCGATACGAAAGCTCTTGGGACCTTCATCGGTTTCGATTTCAACATCCACGAATCCATTGGTGCAGATTGGCTCGTCATACTGTGAAATCTGGAAATTTTTAGGCATATCGGGATAAAAATAATTCTTACGTGCAAAGCGAGAAAAAGGCGCAATTGAACAGTTCAGCGCTAAGCCGATTTTGATTGTGGATTCAATCGCCTTTTCATTGACCGTCGGAAGTGCACCCGGCAGAGCCAAGCAAACTGGACAGGTCTGCGTATTTGGCGCGCCACCAAAAATCGTACTACAGCCACAAAACATCTTCGACTGCGTATTCAATTCAACATGAACTTCAAGGCCAAGTACTGGTTCGTACTTTGAAATGACCTGATCGTACGTAAGTGCCACTTATTTACCTACCAATTCAGGTGCCTGTGAAAGCAAAGGCGCACCCCATCGTGTCAGAAGCGCGGCCTCTAGAGCAGCGCCAACTAAGTACATACGCTGATCTTGCATCGCAGGTGCCATGATTTGGAAACCAACTGGTAAGCCATCTTCAGGGGCTAAACCTGCAGGTAGCGACATTCCACCAATACCAGCCATGTTAACTGGAATAGTTGCGATGTCATTTAAATACATTGCAATTGGATCATTTGATTTTTCGCCGATTTTAAAGGCCGTTGTTGGGCAGGTTGGTGAGACCATTACGTCACATTTTTCAAAGGCTTTATTGAAATCTTGTGTAATGAGCGTGCGAACTTTTTGTGCACTACCGTAATACGCATCGTAATAACCGGATGAAAGTGCATACGTTCCAAGAATAATTCGACGTTTAACTTCGCGCCCAAAACCAACTTCGCGAGTTAAATTCATTACTGATTCGGCCGATGCTCCATCGACATCCCCAACACGAAGTCCATAGCGCATTGCATCGAAGCGAGCTAAGTTAGATGAGCACTCAGATGGTGCAATTAAATAATATGCCGCTAAAGCGTATTCAAAGTTAGGTGCAGATACTTCAACTATTTCAGCGCCAGCCTCAGCCAGAAGTTCTAATGACTCCTCAAAACGCATGCGTACTCCACTTTGATAACCATCGCCATTTAACTCTTTAACAACACCAATTTTCATTCCTTTAACGTCGCCAGTTTTTGCTGCAGCAACAACCTGCGGAACGGGTGCATTAATACTCGTTGAATCCTTTGGATCGTGACCGGCAATCGCCTCATGCAAGAGCGCGGCATCTAAAACAGTACGTGCACATGGTCCTGCTTGATCAAGTGATGATGAAAAGGCGATCAGACCAAAGCGTGAAACCCCACCATACGTTGGCTTTACACCCACCGTTCCGGTGACTGCGGCAGGTTGGCGAATCGATCCGCCCGTATCGGTTCCGATAGCAAGTGGTGCTTCAAATGCCGCTAAAGCCGCTGACGATCCACCGCCAGAGCCGCCAGGGATTCGTGTTAAATCCCAAGGGTTGTGGGTTGGGCCATAAGCTGAGTTTTCAGTTGATGAGCCCATTGCAAACTCATCCATATTTGTCTTACCTAAAATAATAATTCCATTATTTTTTAAGTTTGTAACAACGGTTGAGTCATACGGTGGACGCCAGCCTTCAAGAATCTTTGACCCTGCAGTAGTTGGTATGCCCTTTTGCACCATGACATCTTTAAGAGCAAGTGGAACTCCGGCTAAAGGCGCCAGTTTTTCACCGGCTGAACGCTTATCATCAACTGCAGCAGCCTGTTCGAGCGCGCCCACTGAATCAACAAAGAGAAAGGCATGCACATCGGAATCAACTTCGGCGATGCGATGTAGATGCGCCTGCGTTAATTCAACTGAGGTGGTTTCACCAGCGATAAGTTTTGAGGCCATCTGGGCGGCGGTTAAATGGATCATGCTTCTTCACCCAAAATCTGTGGCACGCGAAAACGTGAATCCTCTTGTGCAGGTGCACCCGACAATGCTGCTTCTGGAGTCAGAGATGTCACAACACCATCGGGGCGAAAAACATTTCGAAGTGGCAAAGGATGAGAAGTTGGCTCCACATCAGCGCTGGCTACCTCTTGCACTCTAGCAACTGCGTCCAAAATAACCGTAAACTCGTTCGTTAAGTTGATGAGTTCTTCTTCGCTCATTTCGATGCGTGCAAGGCGTGCAAGGTTTGCGACATCATCGCGTGAGAGGCTGCTCATAGGTGTGGAGTCTAATTAATTTGCAGGTTAACTGCGAATTTGACCATTGCCGGTGACGATCCAGGTGGTGGTAGTCATAGCTTCTAATCCCATAGGACCGCGGGCATGGAGTTTTTGATTTGATATCCCAATTTCAGCGCCAAAGCCCATCTGCTCACCATCGGTAAATCGAGTCGAGGTATTTACCATTACCGCAGCGCAATCGCTTAGTGCTATAAAACGCGCAGCATTAGCTTTATTTTCAGTCACTATCGCCTCGGTATGTTGGGTACCGTATTTAGCGATGTGATCACTTGCGGCATCAACTGAATCCACAATCGCCACATTCATTTCAAGGCTCCCATACTCAGTTGACCAGTTTTCTTCAGTGGCCAAACTGGCTGGAATTGAATTCGCCAAAGCTAGGGAGCGAGCATCACAATGCAAAATTACGCCGGCCTCATTGAGAGCGGCCATAGCAACAGGTAAAAACTCTTGTGCAATATTTTTATGAACTAAAAGCGTCTCTGCCGCATTACACACACTAGGGCGCTGTACTTTCGAGTTAATAATAATTGGCAGCGCGATAGAAAGATCGGCAAACTCATCTATAAATACATGGCAAACACCTGCACCAGTTTCAATTGTGGGAACTGTAGATTCGTCGACCACCATTCGAATGAGCGATGCACTGCCACGTGGAATAACAAGGTCAACTTTTCCTCGGGCATGCAGTAGTGCCTTTACGGTGTCGCGATCATCGGAAGGTACTAATTGCACTACATCGGGTGAGATAGAGGTTGTCGCTAATGCATCGCGCATTACAGTGACGAGAATTTGGTTGCTTTCAGCGGCGTTTGATGATCCGCGTAGCAGTGCCGCATTTCCAGACATGAGCAAAATAACTGCCGCATCTACAGTGACGTTCGGGCGCGCTTCATAGACCATTCCGATCACACCAAATGGAACAGTAATTTGTTGAAGCTCAATTCCATTAGCAAGTACTGATTGGCGAAGAGTTTTACCGAGTGGATCTTCAAGAGCCGCGACTTGGCGTGCACCCTCGGCAATTCCAGCAATTCGAGCTGGAGTCAATAACAAGCGATCTAAGAGGGAGGGATTTAATCCAGTTGCACGGCCCCGTGCCATATCTTTTTCATTGGCGGCGAGAATTTCAGAATTGCGGAGATCAATTGCCTCGGCGATAGAGAGTAAGGCGGCACTTCGCTCTGCCCCCGAGGCAACGTTCAAGGTACGTGCGGCGGTGCGCGCAGATCCAGCGAGTTTGGAAATTAGCGCTGTGGCATCCATGCGGGCAAGCCTATCGGGATTAGGCTCATGGGCGTGCTTAGATTTATTCGCAGGTCCTTCATTGTTATCTTGGTTATTTATGTTGCTCTTTTCGGTTTAACAAAGGCGATTAGATATCCCGAGCCGATTGCCGCCATAAAGTTAGGTCTAGCACCTGCATCTAAGACGCCGGATTTAATGCCGGCACATACGATCAAGGCGGCAGATGTACCTGCGAACTGGAGCACGGGAACTGAAGATATGCCGGCAACCGTAGATTTTGAAGGTTCACAAATAACTTTTGATGAGTTCTTGGAATCAACGCACACAAATGCTTTCTTAGTCATTCGTGATGGTGTTTTAACCTATGAAAAGTATTTGAATGGGATGAGTGCGCAAACTCGACTTCCTTCATATTCAGTAGCCAAAACAATGACCTCGCTGATGATTGGAAAGTTAATTGATGAGGGATCAATTAAAGAGAGCGACACTTTTGTTGGCGTTTTGCCTCAGTTCAAGGCCGGTACTTCTTTTGATAACGTCACCATCAAAGATTTACTTGATATGAAGGCCGGTGTTGGAGTTTCCGATAACTATCCCACTGGTCCAAGCGGATGGGGCGTTGCTATTGCTCAAATGTATGCATCCACCGATGTTGACTGGTTTTTGATGCACAACCGAATGATGAAGGAAGAGCCTGGCACCTTTGCTGAGTATCGCTCAGTTGATACGCTGATGCTGGGAATGATAATTAAAAAAGTTACGGGCCGAAGTTTGGTCGACTATTTCAGCGAAAGTATCTGGCAAAAAGTTGGAGCTAGAGAAATCGCAACATGGAACGTTGATCGAATTGGAGGAACTGAAAAAGCTTTCTGTTGTTTCAATGCCACGGCTCGAGATTATGCTCTGGTCGGAGTTGAGTTAATAAAACCCACATCAAGCATCATTAGTAGCACTTGGCGAAACAGAATTTCTACCCCCACAGTAACTCTTGATTATGGCTGGGGATATGGTGCCCAAGTCTGGCATCCATATCCCGGTATTAACTTAATGTTGGGGCTACATGGTCAATTTGTCTGGATGGATCCTGCCAATAAAACTGTCATCGTAAAACTCAGTGATGAGCCAACGAGCTCAGATGGGCGAAGTGAGCGTGTAGCGCCTGTTTTGGCCCTAATTTCAAATAAGTAAAGTGCACAGTTCTACCGTATTAAGCACCGCTTGAAATATTGAAGGTAAAACTTATTTTTATGCTACCCAAACCGGGGTAATCAACGGTACTGATTCCTTGACCAGAACCCTTAGCTACTTTGGTTATTGGATCAGTGACAAAAGTTAGCGTAAAAGAGATACTTCCAAATAAAGAGTTAGATGCCGTAATTGTTGCAATACCTAGTGCATCAGTGACTATTCCATTAATTTTCCATATTCCAGCTCTCCCAGTGATGTCACCATTCAATACAGTGTCTACGGTGTCGATGGTTGAGGAGAGAAATGAGATTACTTGCTCATTTTGAGTAACGGAAACGACTGCGGTGCCTCTATATTTTCCATCAAAATTCTTTATACCTGTCTGCAGTGGAGGGGTTGAAACCTGCGTTGTAGGTGATGGTGAAGCGCTGGATGTTGGCGTAGGGGTGGGCATCAAAGTTGAGTCTGGCACAGTCCACGGGATGGTCTTCGTGGCACGAAAACGAATAAGCACGCGAGCATTTCCAACTATAGATTCTGAACCAGTTCCAATTGAGTTGACGGCAGCTACTGTAAAATAGAACCAAACAGGTGCTGGCTTAGCACTTGGCTTGTTTGGGTTTGCAATTGGAACTTGACAGCTTGTGGCAGATTTTTTGCAAAGATAAATATTCTTACCTGGGTTGTATGTGACTCTATACGAAGTGATTTTCTTACCTCCATTATTTGAAGGTGCTTTCCATCTCAAAGTTGCACTATTTAGACCGGCAGTCACAGAGACATTGGTCGGTGCTGAAGGCACCGTGTATTTGACTTGTGCAGCGTTCGTAAAATTCATTCCGCTAAAGCCGGCCAGAATTAAAACAATAGTGAAGACAGAACGTGTGTGGGCAGAGTTACTTTCCATTGCCACTCCTCAGAGCAATCTTGGATGCTCTAAAATTCTAATGAGTTCTCTACTTCTAAGGAATCCAAATTAAGAGTGGCAGCCCATATTTAAAGTAAGACTAAATCGTCTCGGTGCACTAATTCACGCTCATACTCTGGACCTAGTGCTTGGGCTAACTCTTTAGTCGATCGACCCAGCATCACTGGAATCTCTTCACTATCAAATGCCACTAATCCGCGCGCGATTACTGTCCCATCTGGTCCAACTAATTCAACTGCATCTCCTGCAATGAAATCTCCATGAACTGCCGTAACACCTGCAGGCAAGAGCGAAGTTCCGCGCTCCAAAATTGCTGTAACTGCCCCTGCATCTAGAACGAGTTTTCCTTGGGTTGTTGTTGCATGAGCTAACCACAATAAGCGTGAAGTAGTTTTGCTTGTATGAGCATGAAAATACGTTCCGAACTCTGCGCCATTCATAGATTTATCAACATCGGCCAATGAAGTTAAAAGCATTGGGATTCCAGCGTTAGTGGCGATTCGAGCCGCTTCAACCTTAGTGATCATTCCTCCACTACCTACTCCGGCAGTGCCAGCACCGCCGAGAACGACATTTTCGATATCGGAGATATCTACAACTTCATGGATTGCTTTAGCACCTGGCTGAGTCGGAGGCGCGTCATATAAAGCATCGATATCTGAGACAAGGACTAATAAGTCTGCACCAACAAGGAGTGCAACGAGTGCGGCTAAGCGATCATTGTCACCGAAACGTATCTCTTGGGTTCCGACCGAGTCATTTTCATTAATCACTGGTACAACGCCGAGTTGAAGCAGGCGATACAAGGTACGCTGAGCATTTTGATAATGTGAACGGCGCACAACATCTTCGGTAGTAATTAATACTTGTGAGGCAGTAATTGAATGTTTGGCAAAACTTTGCGTGTAGTGAGCGATCAATAAACCTTGACCCACCGAGGCTGCAGCTTGGGCGGTAGCCAAATCTTTAGGGCGCGATGTCAGACCAAGTGGGGCAAGTCCTGCGGCAATCGCACCGGATGAGACGATAACAACATCTGCACCACGCGCTTTACATACAGCGACGACGTCAGCGAGTTTTTCAAGTGCCGCTGAATCTAACTGGGATCCGGCCTTACCAGTGAGAGAGGATGAGCCGATCTTGATGACAATGCGTTTTGCAGAGGTAATCTGCGCTCTGCTCACTTGGCATCTCCAACTTCTGCTGTTTCATCAGCGATGAGTGGTGAAAGTTTAGGCGTATGAGGGTCGGTTACCTTGTACTCCCACTGCTTGGCGATTTCATCATCGCTTAAGACATCTTCAACTTCTACCCGCTCGTTTTGCGCCCATGTCGATTCAAGACGCGAATCTTCGCCGCGGCGATGTAAATGGCCAGCTAACTGCTCGGCCCCGGCCTCAATGGTTGGCTCCCAATCAAATACAACTTCGGTAGCTCCATCACCGATTCGGACTTCGCTTCCGGCGACCGCGCCTTTTTTGAAGAGCTCTTTTTCAACGCCTAATTGAGCTAAGCGATCAGCTAAGTAGCCAATGGCCTCGGCATTTTTAAAGTTAGTTTGACGTACCCATCGCTCCACTTTCTTACCCCGAACAGTAAATGAACCATCGGCATTTGCCTTAACTGCAAAACCAGAGTCATCAACTGCAACTGGTCGCAAAACGATTCGAGTACGTACTTCGACGACTGCAGCGGCGCGATCCTTTTGAATCAAACGCGCCATTGCATAGGTGAGATCTTGCAAGCCAGCGCGTGAGGCCGCCGATACAGGATAAACCTCATAACCTTTTTCGCGAAGTTCATCTGCCACCATGTCAGCCATCGCCTGGCCATCAGGTAAATCTATTTTATTTAGCGCAATGATTCGCACTCGATCTTCAAGGCCACCATAAAGTGCAAGTTCATTTTCAATAATCTCAAGATCATGAACTGGGTTGCGATCTGTCTCTAGCGTTCCACAGTCAAGCACATGAACTAAAGCAACACAGCGCTCGACATGGCGTAGAAATTCAAGACCTAAACCCTTGCCTTGGCTAGCCCCCGGAATCAAACCTGGAACATCGGCGACAGTAAAACGTGTCTCACCAGCTTGGACAACGCCTAAGTTTGGAACAAGGGTTGTAAATGGATAGTCGGCAATCTTTGGACGTGCCGCAGAAATCGCGGCAATTAAAGAGGATTTGCCGGCACTTGGATAACCCACGAGTGCAATATCGGCTACGGATTTAAGTTCTAGGGAAAGTGTGCGCTCTTCACCTGGTTCACCGAGAAGTGCGAAGCCAGGTGCTCGACGTTTGGAAGATGCAAGGGCCAAGTTTCCAAGACCACCATGTCCACCTTGGGCTGCAATAAATACGGTTCCGTTACCGATTAAATCTGCGATTTGTTCGCCGTTACTATTGAAAACTACCGTGCCGTTTGGAACTGGGAGAATTAAATCTTCGCCTTGATATCCATCTTTTCGATCACCATATCCTTGATGACCCGAAGTTGCTTTGCGGTGAGGTGAATGGTGAAAATCTAAAAGCGTCGTAACCGATGGATCGACGACGAGAACTACATCTCCACCTCGTCCACCATTTCCGCCATCTGGTCCACCCAGTGGTTTAAATTTTTCTCGCTTAACAGAGACACAACCATCGCCACCTTTTCCAGCGATGGCATAGAGAGTTACACGATCGACGAAAGTTGTCATCTCATGTACTCCCTTCACATTAATAGTTTCTACACAATCTTTACTTATTAATTGATACTCATTACTTTTCCTAATCACCAGCAATAAAAAAGCGAGCCACGATTCGCGGCTCGCTCTATTATGAGAAACCTAAATTAAGCGGCCGGAACCACGTTCACTACACGACGTCCACGAGCGCGACCGAATTCAACGGCGCCTGCTGCAAGAGCAAAGAGCGTGTCATCTTTACCACGTCCTACGTTCTTGCCTGGGTGAAAATGTGTTCCGCGCTGACGAACTAAAATCTCGCCTGCGTTAACTTCCTGGCCACCAAAGCGCTTGATGCCAAGGTACTGTGGATTTGAGTCGCGACCGTTACGTGTCGAGGAGACACCCTTCTTACTTGCCATTTACGCTCTCTCCCTTACTTCGCGCCGTTGATGGCGGTAATTTTTACGCGTGTGAGCTGGGCACGAAAGCCTTGACGACGACGGTGACCGGTCTTGTTCTTATAACGCAAGATGTCGATCTTTGGCCCCTTAACCTCTTCAAGAACTTCGCCAGTTACCTTCACTGCAGCTAAGGCCGCGGCATCGGTAGTAACAGTTGCACCATCGACGAGGAGAAGGGCAGGAAATGAGACGGTTGCACCAACAGCAGCGGCCATACGATCGACGATTACTGTGTCGCCAACTGCGACTTTCTCCTGGCGCCCACCAGCTTTAACGATTGCGTACACGTGTTACTCCAGTTCAATTAAGCCCGCTCAAATGGCGGCGGGCAGAGGATAAGAGTACGGATGCGCGCCCCATACGGTCAAATTGCCCAATCAATAGCTAATTCAACCCAATTAGGGCGATAAGGCATAGCGCAAAACACGGTGCCCGAATTTACGCTCACCGACCCAGAGATAGCCGTTTGCTACCCAAAGCGATGCTGGCCAGCGAACTTCAGTGGCTGACTGTGCCGCCCTCGTATCGGAAGATGATGTCGCGCCTAGATATGCATCAGGTAACCCGCCAGCCAAGGCCGAGCTCAGGCTATTCCACACAAGTATTCGGTGAAAAGAAGTATCTGCAACAAAAAGAGCTCCATTTGAAACGAGTGCATCACTTGGTAAATTCATTGCCACACCACTTACTGTGCCACTTGTTGATGCGTTTTGACTGAGTGAGGCAACTGACCAAAGTGATACATGTGGGTTCGAGTAGAGGCTTGTTCCAGTTAGCCACGTGCCATCAGATCGAATTCGATTAAGTGTCGCATTGATTGAAAAATCAGGGCTGTCATTTTTATCAGTTGGATAACCCGACCATACAAATATCTTCTTTGCGTCAGTATCTAGAATATAGAAATACTTATTATCTGCTGCCACTCGAAGCGCGCCACCGAAAGTCACATTACCTATTGAGTTAGAGATATTTAGTATCGGTAGGTCTGTTGTTTTTGTAGGAATTCCGCGCCAGATGATAAAGGTTTTCTCTCCTGCTAATGCGTAAAGCGGATTGCCATCGGCTGCAACTGTTGCAGCAGAAGAGTCGGGTTGAAAATCCATCGCCAAGAGCGGATTACTCGCTCTTTGGTTTTGTGTTGTCCACACTAAATCAGGTTTAGCTCCGTCGGTGGCGGGGATTGATTTCCAAACATAAATCTTGCGATCAAAGTCGCTGTTAATTGCCATCGCTCCGCCAAGGGTTGCAACTTGTGGATTTGTAATTAAATAATTTGTCTGCAAAGTATTTTCAATGGCCTGGCCCACGTAATCACCATTTCCTACCTTCGAAGCTCCACTAGGACCGGTCGATCCAAGATAGAAATCCGCTGCCGCACTCGCTCCTGGAATTCCCATGAAAACTGCGATTCGATTACCGTTGTACTCAGATACGTAGGTATACCCATTAATAATCTCTACATCTCCGCCATCTCCACCATCAAATGGAGTTCCACTCGCAATTCTTGTCGCAGTGGGTTGGGTTGCGGGCGCACCAGAATATTCAACAAGCCAGGTTGCAAGCAGATACATTTTGCCTGTCGCTGGATCAAAAGAGCCGGAGGGCCACGCGCCATTTGTATCCGATGGGACAATATCGTAGGAAACCGCGGCGCTGGAAGAGGCTGGCCACGAGGAAAATACATGTGCTACATGTTCAACCCCGCACTTGCCATTATGGTCACCAACGATGATTGCCGTTCCGTTGCTCGTTACTCCGCGCGGAGTACCCAGACAATTTGTTGTATTCCCAATCATTGTTATATCTGAGGCTTCAGTTCCAGTTGAGGGAAAAGTGTTCCAGATTTTTAGTTGAGATTTTCCAGTCGCACTCACGACGACTTTTGTTCCATTGGACCAGACACCCCATGGCCATGCATCAGCACCAAGGTCCATGGCATAACTAGCACTCTGCCCGCTCGTTGTTGGCAATGTATTCCATACGAGGACGCGATTATTGTCAGTGTCTGCAACAAGTAATTTGCCAGTGCTTGTAACAATCAAATCGCTCGGCCAGTTGCATTGATTTAGGCTAGAGCCACTTGCGGTCGTGGTAGTTGAGGATTGACACAAAACGAAATCTGGCGCAGTTGAAGAAGAGGTTGGCGCCGTGTTCCAAACTAATATCCGGTTATTGCCACGATCGGCCAACAATAAATTAACTCCATTGGAAGCCAAGCCACTTGGGTGGTCAAAAATCGTTGAACCGGATGTAGATGCAATTCCCATGGCCGATAAATAACCGCTAGGGATTGAAGAAGAGGTGATTCGCGTATTCGTTGTATCTGAGAGTACTGAATACGTCGATGAGACCTCTACTGGTGTGACATTTTCATCAACTGGTGGTGGATTAGTCGGTGGTGGATTAGTCGGTGGTGGATTAGTCGGTGGTGGATTAGTCGGTGGTGGATTAGTCGGTGGTGGATTAGTCGGTGGTGGATTAGTCGGTGGTGGATTAGTCGGTGGTGGATTAGTCGGTGGTGGATTAATGATCACAAC